>JAHRWC010000164.1 GCA_019090365.1 Flavobacteriaceae bacterium | reverse complement strand
CACCAACATTATCACCAACATTATCTGCAATTGTAGCAGGGTTACGTGGATCATCCTCAGGAATTCCTGCTTCAACTTTACCAACTAAATCTGCACCAACATCGGCAGCTTTCGTATAAATACCTCCACCAACACGTGCAAATAATGCAATTGATTCAGCTCCTAAAGAGAAACCTGCTAATGTTTCTAACACAATAGTCATATCCATTGTGTTAGTCCAAACACCTCCCATAAAGAAGTGAAAGAAAAATATAAAGAATGCTGTTAAACCTAAAACGGCTAAACCAGCAACGCCTAATCCCATTACAGCACCACCACCAAAAGACACTTTTAATGCATTTGGCAAACTAGTACGAGCGGCTTGTGTTGTTCTTACGTTAGTTTTAGTAGCGATTTTCATTCCAATATTTCCAGCAAATGCTGAGAAAAATGCTCCAAAAATAAATGCGATTACAATAAGCCAATGTGTTGTAGGTACTATAAACGAAACGATAGCAAGCAATATACTTACGATAACAACAAATATTGCCAACAATCTATACTCTGCATTTAAGAAAGCTAAAGCTCCTTCGTAGATGTGATCTGAAATTTCTTTCATTTTTCCATCTCCAGCATCTTGTTTCATTACCCAAGATTTCTTAACCAGCATATAAACTAGCCCTATTACTGCCATTGCAATTGGCATATAAATCATCATTGATTCCATAAATATTATTTTTGTTAATTAGTTTGCAAAAGTAACAAATTAAAGAGAATTAAAAAACCCTTTTACATTGAATATAAAAGGGTTAATAATCATGTTATAAATAGGTCTTAAATCGTAAAGTTTCCTTTTATTTTATGGTCACTATTTTCGTAACGATCTATACATTTATTTAGAATATCATAGGCTTCAGAAGCATCTCCCCAACCACCAACATCAACTTTCTTTTTTTCTAAATCTTTATATACCTGAAAGAAATGAGTAATCTCTTCTTTTAAGTGAGGATTCATATCTGATAAATCATTTAATGAATTCCAAATTGGATCTGAAACTGGTACACAAATCACTTTTTCATCTGGACCTTTTTCATCTGCCATATGAAACACACCAATAGGCTTCACTTCCATTACACACATTGGGAATGTTGGCTCACTCCCTAAGACTAACACATCTAAAGGATCTCCATCTAAAGCTAAGGTTTCTGGAATAAAACCATAATCGGCTGGATACATCATTGAAGAAAATAACATTCTATCAAAACGTATTTTCTTTAAATCGAAATCGTATTCGTATTTATTTCGGCTTCCTTTTGGTATTTCAATTAATACATCGAAACTCTGTATTTCGTTTTTGCTCATAATTATTTTTTAAGGGGGCGCAAATTTAGTAAAAGCCTAAAAAGCTTACAAGGAAAGTGAGTTTTATAATTAGAAAGAAAAACCGAAAGACCCCGTTACACCAAATTTTCGAGCATTAGGAAGTTCTTTATAATTTCCTCTAAAGTTTACATCAATTCTGAATATTTTAAAAATATTACCTACTCCAAAACTATATTCATAATACATTTCTTCGCTCGGCGCTATATTTTCAGGAGTTAATGGAATATTTCCATAAATATTTTGAAATGCAGGCTGACTCAAATTTATATTATCTTGCGATATATCTCCCCAAATTCCTCTAATACCTACAATTTCTCTAAGGTTTAATTTTTTCAGAAATGGAATTCTTGAGAATATACGACCTCCAAAATTATGTTCAAGATGCAATGAAGCATAAGTGTCAGTTACAAATTCATAATAATCTAGCTGACTAAATGAATTATATATTGAGAAAAATGATTGATTCCCAGGCACTGGACTCAATAATCCTAATGGCACATCGCCAAATGTTTTACCAGCTTCAAAAGATACACTTAGCTTTCCTATTCCACCCACACGGTGTCCTTGACGGTACGCAAATTGTAATTTATTATAATCAAAATCACTATTAAATGTTCCTTCCAACCCCTTTGTATAGCTTAAGAAAAAAGAAGGGAACCATTCATTAGCTGTACGTCTTTCTACTCCAAAACCTGATGTTTTCTTTCCAGGCTCATATATTGTTGTAAATACCAATTCAGCTTGATTTATATCCGACTTAATAGGTTCTGTTAAGTCATCATTTATATAATCTAAACTAAAAGTAGGTGATGCTGATTCTAAGGTTCTATAAGAAGCGTCAAATCTTGTTATTACATTTCTAAATGGTTCTAACTCTACCGCAAAATTAGCAAGTTTAATTGACGTTAATTTATCGTTAGTTCCAGTTCCTACTATCGATGATGAAGCTAGATTTCGTCCTAACACATCTCTAGATGTTGTAAGACTCGCTCCTATTTGTTCAACATCTTGACGGTAACCTGCTGACAATATTAATCGGTTTTTCTTATTAGCTAGCCATTTTCCTGATATACCAAACTTAAATTTTTCGTCTTTAAAACCATATGCTCCAAAACCTTCAATTCGCCATGGATCATTTTGTGTAAAATAAGTTCTTCCTCCTGTTCGAATACGTATTCCTTCAACTTCATTATATCCAAAAGTGGAAAAAATAGGTCCATAATCAAAATTCCATTCAGGGAATTCCCAATAACCAGAGGAAAGAACAGAACCTAAATTATAAAGTCGTTTAAACTTTTTTACTGTTTTAAGTGTATCCAACATTTTATAGACACCTTCTTCGTCTTTACTTAACTTTTCTTGTCGATTTTCCTCCCAAAATGCATCCTCCCTATTATAGACATCTTTGTCATAATAGTAAACTTCTTCATCATAGAATTCTTTTTCTTTAGGTTGATTGAACTTGTAATTATCATACAAGGTAGTTCTCTTACCGTAAATTCCTCTAGATTCTTCTTTTTTTCTAAATGAAAAATCTGATAAAAAGTAATCTCGTTTTAATAAGAAAACTGAGTCGTTCAATAATTCAAATTCCTGTTCCATGTACACTTCCTTCACCCAGTTTATATTGGCGCTTTTAGAAAGTTGCATGTTAATTTCTTTAATAGCGAATGTGGTATCATTTACCCAAAAATCACCTTTAAATGTCAATTCATTTTTACGTCTTGGATAATAAATAATATTATAACACCATTTATTATCAATGAATGCGCTATCAGAAAGCACATAATTATAGGTCTGAATTCCCGTTCGACTTATTGGACTTGTAAAACTTTTATCGAAAAATTTAAGGTAGTTGTCATAAACATCATATTCATTATATAGGTCTTTTACAAAAGAAATAATAGTCTGATTTTCACTAAACCCACTGTTTTTATTTCCTAGTAATTCTTCTTTAACCTTATTTATATCATTGTCTCCATATACCTTAGAAACAGCTTCATTTACAAAAATTGGAAGATAAGTTTTTCCTGTTATTCTAGAAGTATCTGTTTGATCGAAGATAAACTCCATCCCTCGAAACAATTTACTTTTAATTAAAGCAGAATCAATTGTATTTAAATCGAATTCTAATTTTTCGTATTTATCAAAGGAGTATTGTTTAAACTTTTTAATTCCGTTTGATCTTCTATTTTCCCAAATTTTCCGAAGAATATCTATAGCAGGATTATTCTTTTTAGATTGTTTCCCACTATAAATTACAACCTCATCTAATGAAGCAGCTTTTTCTTCAAGCTCAATTTCCATATTGAAATTGCTTCGTTCAGTAAGTAGAATTTCTCTTGGATGATAACCGATAAAGGAAAATAGTACTGTTGTATAGGTCTTATTACTCTCTAAATAAAAACGTCCTTCTTCATTAGTAATAGTACCTTCATAAGAATCTTTAAATATAACATTCGCAAAAGCCACAGGTTCACCTGACAAATCTTTTATTACACCACTCACTTTAGTTTGTGATATTCCAAAAAAGGTAATAAAAAGAAATGGAATAAGTAATATATACTTCATAGGTTACTATTCAGATTTGAGGAATTTTATAAAATCAAACGCTATTTAAAATTATCTATATAACACCTTTTTTACTGCTTTTATTACATCTTCACTATTTGGTAACCATTCGGCTAAAAGAACAGGAGAATATGGTGCTGGTGTATCAGCAGTATTAATCTTAATAATAGGTGCGTCAAGATAATCAAATGCTTGTTCTTGAACTTGATATGTTATTTCAGTTGAAATATTTCCGAAAGGCCATGATTCTTCTAAAATTACCAGTCTGTTCGTTTTCTTAACAGAATCAAGAATCGTTTTATGATCCATTGGACGAATAGTTCTTAAATCAATAATTTCGCATTCAATACCTTCTTCTGAAAGAGAATCAGCAGCTTTATATGCTTCTTTAATAATTTTACCAAAAGAAACAATGGTAACATCTTTTCCTGGTCTTTTAATATCAGCAACTCCTAAAGGAATTAAATATTCTCCTTCAGGTACTTCTCCTTTATCACCATACATTTGTTCACTTTCCATAAAGATAACTGGATCGTCATCTCTAATTGCACTTTTCAATAATCCTTTAGCATCAGCAGGATTACTAGGCACTACCACTTTTAAACCTGGGCAGTTAGCAAACCAACTTTCGAAGGCTTGTGAATGAGTTGCAGCTAATTGTCCTGCAGAAGCAGTAGGCCCTCTAAAAACGATAGGAATATTTAATTGCCCTCCACTCATTTGACGCATTTTTGCAGCGTTATTTATTATTTGATCAATTCCAACCAAAGAAAAGTTAAAGGTCATATACTCTACAATAGGTCTATTGCCATTCATTGCAGATCCAACTGCGATACCAGAAAAACCTAGTTCTGCAATAGGAGTATCAAGTACTCTATCTGAACCAAATTCATCTAACATTCCCTTACTGGCTTTATAAGCTCCATTATATTCTGCAACTTCTTCGCCCATTAAATAAATCGTATCATCACGACGCATTTCTTCAGACATTGCTTCGCAAACCGCTTCTCTAAACTGAATTGTCTTCATAAATTTCTTTCTATTATTTAAACCTATATCGTTAAGTTATAATATTTTAATCTCTTGCCTTTTCCAAGGAGGGCACAAAAATAACATTATTTATATGCGTGTAACAATTAATTATGAATAATTAGCATATTATTATGCATGCATAGTATATAATTTGAAAATAAATATGTACTTTTGTAGCCCTAAAATTTATGCAATATAAAATAATAATTCAATGAAAATATTAGTGTGTATAAGTCACGTGCCCGACACCACTTCAAAAATTAATTTTACTGAAAATGACACAAAATTTGACACCAACGGTGTTCAGTTTGTTATTAATCCGAATGATGAATTTGGTTTAACACGTGCCATGTGGTTTAAAGAGAAACAAGGTGCAAGCGTTCATGTAATTAATGTTGGTGGTCCAGAAACAGAACCTACGCTTAGAAAAGCATTAGCAATTGGTGCTGATGAAGCGATTAGAGTGAATACTCCTGCAACTGATGGTTTTAGTGTTGCACAACAATTATCAAACGTTGTGAAAGAAGGTGGGTATGACTTAGTGATAGCTGGTCGTGAATCACTAGACTATAATGGTGGAATGGTTCCTGGTATGATTGCAAAACTTACTGGTTCTAATTTCGTTAATATGTGCTTAGAAATTGAAGTTGAAGGAACTAATGTAACTGCTAGCAGAGAAATTGATGGCGGTAAGGAAACTCTTAAAACTTCATTACCTCTAGTAATTGGCGGGCAAAAAGGATTGGTTCAAGAAAGTGATCTTAGAATCCCAAACATGAGAGGAATTATGCAAGCAAGAAGCAAGCCTTTACACGTTAAAGAGCCTGTAGATGCAGCAACAAACACAACAACTGTAAACTTTGAAAAACCAGCACCAAAAGGAGCAGTTAAATTAGTTGATACCGTTGAAGAATTAGTGAACTTATTACATAATGAAGCTAAGGTTATTTAATTCTGAAAAAAATCTTAATAAAAATTAATTCTCGTCCTTTAAATAAGGATTATAAATAAAAAAATATGTCAGTACTCGTTTTTACAGAATCTGAAGAAGGGAAATTTAAAAAAATTGCATTTGAAGCAGTATCATACGGAAAAGCTATTGCAGATATGCTTGGCACAACTGTAACTGCTGTTGCAATTAATAGCAATGACACAAATGAATTAGGTAAATATGGAGCTTCTAAAGTTTTAAATGTATCTAATTCTAAACTTGATAATTTTAATGCTCAAGCTTTTGCAAATGTAGTTTCACAAGCTGCAACTAAAGAGAATGCACAAGTAATTGTAATTTCTTCTAGTGCAAACGGAAAATTCATGTCACCATTAGTTGCTGTAAATAATCAAGCTGGATATGTTGCAAATGCAACCAATGTTCCTGAAAGCGTAAGTCCTTTTAAAGTAAAGTCTACAGTTTATTCAAATAAAGCATTTGCTATTACTGAAATTTCTACTGAAACTAAAGTAATTGGTTTAGCTAAAAATGCTTATGGTTTAAAAGAAAATGAAGTAAGTGTTTCTTCTGAAGATTTTTCACCTGAATTATCTGATAATGATTTTAACACTGAAGTTGTTTCAGTTAACAAAGCTACCGATGTAGTTACTATTGCTGATGCTGAAATAGTAGTATCTGGAGGTCGTGGATTAAAAGGTCCTGAAAACTGGGGAATGTTAGAAGATTTAGCAACAACTCTTGGTGCTGCTACTGCATGTTCAAAACCTGTAAGTGATATGGGATGGAGACCACATAGCGAACATGTTGGGCAAACTGGGAAACCAGTTTCTTCAAATTTATATATTGCAATTGGTATTTCAGGAGCAATTCAACATTTAGCAGGTGTAAATTCATCTAAAGTAAAAGTAGTAATCAATAATGATCCTGAAGCACCTTTCTTTAAAGCTGCAGACTATGGTATAGTTGGTGATGCATTTGAAGTGGTTCCTAAACTAACTGAAAAAATAAAAGAGTTTAAAGCTCAAAACGCATAATTTTTTATTAATTTGTACCCAATAAAAGGGCTATTTAATTTAATGGAAGCTCCTATAAATTAAATAGCCCTTTTATATAAATATTAATTCTAATATTATTTGAAAATTTCAAGATGAGTTTAGTAAAACTTACGATTAAAGGAATTTCATACAGTCAAACTCAAAATGGAGCCTACGCGCTTATTTTAAGTGAAGAAGATGGCGAAAGAAAATTACCTATTGTTATAGGAGCATTTGAAGCACAATCTATTGCAATTGCTTTAGAAAAAGAAATAAAACCTCCTCGCCCACTTACCCACGATTTATTTAAAGGTTTTGCTGATCGATTTGACATCGTTGTAAAACAAGTAATTATACACAAACTCGTTGACGGCGTATTTTATTCTAGTATCATTTGCGAACGAGATAAAATAGAAGAAATTATTGACGCACGAACAAGTGATGCCATAGCGTTAGCTTTACGATTTAAAGCGCCAATTTTTACCTATAAAAACATATTAGAAAAAGCTGGTATTTTTCTAAAATCAACACCTAAAAAGAAGAAGAAATCTGCTAAAGAAGAAGAAATTATTGGCGAACTTATTCTTGGAGAAGACAAAGAATCTGTTGCAAAAATCACTGCAGATTATAGCAAACACACTTTAAAACAATTAAATGAAATGCTTGGCCAAGCTGTAGAAAACGAAGATTATGAAAAAGCTGCTGGTATTCGCGATGAAATTTCTAAAAGACAAAAATAATATGCGAAATATACTCATTGCCGTTTTAATGATTGCAATCCATAACTTAGGTTTTGGGCAGAATATTGAAACCGATTGGCAATTTTCAAAAATTACAGATAGTCAAGGCACATCCTTAATTGATATAGATTCTGAAAACGATATTTTACAATTATCAAAAGGTGCTTTTCAATATCAAATTGCTTCAAAAGATAATTTAAAAGCATCTGGAGATTATATCCTTCAAAATAATTTATTGGTTTTTTTCTACAACCAACCAAATGATACAATTCGTAGATACCACATTACTGAAACTTCAGATAGCACTTTAGTCTTTACCGAAAACAATGTTTCTTACGCTTTTCAGAAGAAAAAAAGTGAAGTAATTCCCATAGTTGAGAATAAAGAAGAAGCTCAATTAAATGGAATCATTCCAAGCGAAGGGTTTTCATTTACTAGTTTATGGAGAGGTGTTTTAGGAATGATATCGCTACTCTTTATTTCCTTTTTATTTAGCTCGAACCGAAGAGCGATCAATTGGAAAACAGTTGGGATTGGTCTGGCTTTTCAACTAATAATTGCGATAGGAGTTTTAAAAGTTACATTTATTCAAAACGGTTTTGAAGCCGTTGGAAAAGTATTTATTAGCATCTTAGATTTTACTCGTGCAGGAAGTAAATTTTTATTTGAAGGCCTAGTTGTAGATATGGACACCTTCGGATTTATATTTGCATTTCAAGTATTACCAACGATTATATTCTTTTCAGCATTAACCTCTGTATTGTTTTATTTAGGAATAATTCAAAAAATAGTAAAAGCATTTGGATGGCTCTTAAGTAAACTTTTAAAAATATCGGGAGCTGAAAGTTTAAGCGTTGCAGGAAACATCTTTTTAGGTCAAACCGAAGCACCTTTATTAATAAAGGCATACTTAGAAAAGATGAATAAATCTGAAATGCTTCTAGTAATGATTGGTGGAATGGCAACTGTTGCTGGTGCAGTATTAGCAGCATATATTGGCTTTTTAGGAGGTGATGACCCTGTATTACGTTTAGTTTTTGCAAAACATTTATTAGCTGCCTCTGTTATGGCTGCTCCTGGTGCTATTGTAATTTCTAAAATATTATACCCTCAAACAGAAGAAGTTAATACAGATGTAAAAGTTTCTTCAGAAAAAATTGGTTCAAACCTACTTGACGCTATTGCTAACGGTACTACTGAAGGATTACGATTGGCTGTAAATGTTGGAGCAATGCTTTTAGTCTTTGTTGCTTTAATAGCTATGCTTAATGGGATATTAGATTTAGTTGCTGGTTTTGATGGTTTCACTATTGCTTCTTTAGGTATGGATTGGCATTTTACTTCTTTAAATGAAATAATTGACAATAACACTTCCTATAGCGGATTGTCATTAGAGTTTATATTAGGTACAGTATTCGCCCCTCTTATGTGGTTAATTGGAGTTGCTCAAGAAGACATGATGATGATGGGACAACTCTTAGGAATTAAACTTGCTGCAAGTGAATTTGTTGGGTATATTCAATTAGCAGATTTAAAAAATGCTGCAAACGCAACTCATTTAACATATGAAAAGTCTATCATAATGGCTACATATATGCTGTGTGGATTTGCTAATTTTGCATCCATTGGTATTCAAATTGGAGGAATTGGATCATTAGCACCAGGCCAAAGAAAAACACTTTCAAAATTTGGAATGAAAGCATTAATTGGAGGAAGTATAGCCTCACTTATTTCAGCAACAATTGCTGGAATGATATTAGGATAAAAGTTAATAACTTTTTTATATAAAATAGAGCTTCAATCTTATCGATTTGAAGCTTTTTTTTATTTTAGCTTTCACTTAATCAAAGTGTATTTTCACAATACTAAATAGTTCATGAAACAATACCACGACCTTATAAAACATGTTCTTGAGCATGGAACAGAAAAGCAAGACAGAACAGGAACAGGCACAAAAAGTGTATTTGGTTATCAAATGCGTTTCGACCTTAGTGAAGGATTTCCGATGGTTACTACTAAAAAGTTACATCTAAAATCAATTGTTCATGAATTATTATGGTTTCTAAAGGGTGACACCAATATTAAATATCTTCAAGAAAATGGTGTTCGAATTTGGAATGAATGGGCTGATGAACAAGGAAATTTAGGCCCTGTTTATGGACATCAATGGCGCAATTGGAATAATGAAGAGATTGATCAAATTTCTGAAATAATTGAAACCCTTAAGAAAAACCCTGACAGTAGAAGAATGTTAGTAAGTGCATGGAATCCAAGTGTACTTCCTGACACAAGCAAAGGATTTAGTGAAAATGTTGCCAATGGAAAAGCGGCATTACCTCCTTGCCACGCCTTTTTTCAATTTTATGTAGCCGAAGGAAAACTTTCTTGCCAATTATACCAACGTAGTGCAGATATTTTTTTAGGAGTTCCTTTTAATATTGCCTCTTATGCATTGTTTACTATGATGATGGCACAAGCTTGTGGCTTACAAGCAGGTGATTTTATACACACTTTTGGTGATGCACATATATATAGTAATCACTTAGAACAAATTGATCTACAACTTTCTCGTGAACCGAAAGCACTTCCAAAGATGTTACTTAATCCGGAAGTAAAAGATATATTCGGTTTCGTTTTTGATGACTTCACATTAGTCGATTATGATCCACATCCACATATAAAAGGAGCAGTTGCAATCTAATTAATTAGTTGTTATATTCTAAAAATAAAAATAGGTACATTTACATTATACCTAAATAATATATTATGTTTTCTAAAGACAAAAACATTGATCCTCAAAAAATAGAACAAAGAGAGCAATATGATTATGCTCGTGCCAGAATTAAACAAAAAAAACGTTTAATGCGACACTTTATCGTTTTCTTAGCAGGTTCCGTTTTGTTAATTATCATAAACCCTCTTCTTGGAATTGGAAAAGATTTTTTTATTAAAGATTGGTTTATATGGGCTATTCTTCTTTGGGCATTTTTATTTATAGTACATCTATTGAATGTTTTTTTTATGAATCGTTTCATGGGTAAAGAATGGGAAAATCGACAATTAGAAAAACTTAAAGCCAAACAAGAAAAAAAAATAGCTCAACTTCAACAAAAAATAGAAAAGGAATTACCTACTCCAGAAGTAAAAAAAAACGACGAGAATCAATCACTAACAACAGAAAACCAATGATTACTCTAATTGCTGCTGCAGGTGAAAACAATGAACTTGGAAAAGACAATGATTTAGTTTGGCACCTGCCAGATGACTTTAAACGTTTTAAACAGTTAACTACTGGGCATCACATTATCATGGGCAGAAAAACTTTCGAGTCTTTCCCTAAGCCTCTACCTAACAGAACTCATGTTGTTATTACTAGGAATCCAAATTATAAGAAAGAAGGTGCAGTTGTAACAAATAGCATGGAATCTGCTCTTGAAATTGCCAAAAATGACAATGAAATTTTTATTATTGGAGGAGGAGAAATTTATACTTTGGGCCTTGACTTTGCAACCAAAATTGAGCTGACTAGAGTTCATGCTTCATTTGATGTTGACACATATTTTCCTGAAATACCAAGTAAAGATTGGAAACTTACGGATGAAGTTTTTCATGATAAAGATGAACGACATAAACATTCATTTACGTATCAGACCTTCATAAGGAAATAATTTTCAAAAAGCGCTTATGAACGCTACTCTTCATGCCATTGCTGAATTAAATAAAATTCAACTAACCGAAATCATTCCACTTTCTGGAGGCAGTATTAATTCAGTTTTTTTATTAAAAAGTAATACAGAAGATTATGTTCTTAAAGTTAATGATGCTTCTAAGTTTCCAAATATGTTTGATACTGAAGCTAGAGGTCTTCAAATATTAAAAGAAAGTAAAAGCTTTAGAACGCCAAAAATAATATCACAAAATGAGTTTGAAAATATTTCTTATTTATTAATAGAATATATTCCTTCTGGAAATAAAGCATCAAATTTCAACGAACTTTTTACTGAAAACTTAAGCAAACTCCATCATTCTACACAAGAATTTTTTGGCTTATCACACCATAATTATATTGGTAGTTTACCTCAATATAATAGTAAGGAAAAATCTGCATCAGAATTTTATATCAAACAAAGGTTACAACCACAATTAAAATTAGCGAGCCAAAAAGGATATACTTTTAATCAATTAGAAAAGGTCTTTAAAAACATTTCCGAGGCCATACCAAATGAAACATCATCTTTGATTCATGGGGATTTATGGAATGGCAATTATTTAATTTCAACGAAAGGAGAACCTCTGCTTATAGATCCCGCTATTTCGTATAGTCATCGCGAAATGGATATTGCCATGATGCATCTATTTGGAGGTTTTTCAAGTGAAATGTTTAATTTGTATAATGAAATATTTCCTTTATCTGAAAACTGGAAAGACAGAATATCTCTTTGGCAATTGTATTATCTATTAGTTCATTTAAATTTATTTGGTTCAGGTTATTTTTCACAAGTAAATTCTATAATGAAACAATATTCATAGATAATGCATATTTTTGTCGAACCAAAACAAGTAATATGAAAGCATATATTTTTCCTGGTCAGGGAGCTCAATTTAGCGGAATGGGATTAGATTTATACGAATCTTCTCAAAAAGCAAAAGAGTTATTTCTTCAAGCAAATGATATTTTAGGATTTGAAATCACTAAAACAATGTTTGAAGGTACTGCAGACGAGCTAAAAGAAACAAAAGTAACTCAACCTGCTATCTTTTTACATTCAACTATAATTGCTGAAGTAATGGGAGATAAATTCCAACCAGATATGGTTGCTGGACATTCTTTAGGTGAAATTTCTGCATTAGTAGCTAATAAAACTCTTGCTTTTGAAGACGGACTAAGACTTGTATCTAAAAGAGCTCTTGCCATGCAAAAAGCTTGTGAAAATCAACCTTCAACTATGGCTGCTGTTCTTGGATTAGAAGATGCTATCGTTGAAAATATATGTTCAGAAACAAACGGTATTGTTGTTGCTGCAAATTATAATTGTCCTGGGCAATTGGTAATTTCTGGTGAAATAAATGCTATTGAAACTGCTTGTGAATCACTTAAGGAAGCTGGTGCTAGAAGAGCATTAGTATTACCAGTTGGTGGAGCGTTTCACAGTCCTTTAATGGAACCTGCTCGAGAAGAATTAGCTGCTGCTATAGAAAACACACAGTTTTCAAACCCTGTTTGTCCAATTTATCAAAATGTAAGTACAAATGCTGTAACTGATCCTGCTGAGATTCAGAAAAACTTAATAGCGCAATTGACTGCTCCTGTTAAGTGGACACAAAGCATGCAAAACATGATAAAAGATGGTGCTACCCATTTTGTTGAAGTAGGCCCTGGAAATGTTTTACAAGGGTTAATGAGAAAAATTGATAGAAGTGTG
The DNA here is from genome assembly GCA_019090365.1 of Flavobacteriaceae bacterium. Taxonomy (GTDB): domain Bacteria; phylum Bacteroidota; class Bacteroidia; order Flavobacteriales; family Flavobacteriaceae; genus Marifrigoribacter. The sequence goes on along the minus strand of JAHRWC010000164.1, from coordinate 2,876 downwards.
AGTACAGAAAAAGGAGAAATTTAAAAATTACTTCTTATAAATCACACCATTTTTCATTACAAAAACTACATTTTCCATAGTTTTAATTGAATCAATCGGATTGTCATCTACTGCAATAATATCAGCTAAAAAGCCTTCAGATATCTGACCTAATTGCCCTTCCATTTTTAAAATTAAAGCATTTGTAATAGTAGCAGACTGTAATGTTTCCATAGGCGACATTCCTCCTTCTACCATATAGCCAAATTCTTTTCCATTCTCTCCATGTGGAAATACTCCAGCATCGGTACCAAATGCAATTTTAACACCTTCTTTATATGCCATATTAAACATACCCTGAAGTTTAGCACCAATCTCTAAAGCCTTTGGAACAATAATTTCTGGGTAATATCCTTTTATTTTTGCTTTTTCTGCAACATACTTTCCAGCGGAAATAGTAGGTACTAGGTAAGTTCCATATTGTTTCATTAAAGCAGCTGTTTCTTTATCCATCAACGATCCATGTTCTATAGTTCTTACTCCTGCAATAATTGCTCTTTTCATTCCATCAATACCATGAGCATGAGCTGCTACGTCCATTCCATATTCCTTGGCTGTTTTCACTATTTCATTTACTTCTTCTTGTGTAAATTGTGGATTCTGTCCACTCTTTGCTACACTTAATACTCCTCCGGTTGCTGTGATTTTTATCCAATCTGCTCCGTTTTTATATCGTTGTCTTACTGCTTTTCGAGCATCATCAACTCCATTAATCACGCCTTCTTTAGGGCCTGGATCTCCCATCAAATCTTTTTTTCTACCATTTGTTGGATCTGCATGTCCTCCAGTTGTACCAATAGCTTTTTCTGCAGTAAATATTCTTGGTCCAGGAACATTTCCTTTTGCAATTGCTTTTCTAAGTGAAACATTGACTCCACTCCCTCCTAAATCGCGAACAGTGGTAAACCCAGCAAGTAAAGTTCTATTTGCAATTTCAGCTGCATTAAATGCAACATCTGCTTCATTTAAAGTGAATACTTGTAAATATCGATTTGGGTTCGTTTCTCCTTCAATATGAACATGCATATCAATCAAACCAGGCATTACTGTCTTGTTTTTTAAATCTATGGTCTGATCATTCTTTGACTTTCCGTCCACAAAACCATTTAAAACACTAACAATTTTATTACTTGAAACTACTATGGTTTTATTATTTAAAATTTTCCCATCTTTTGTATCAACAACTTTTCCGCAGTGTAAATAATAATCCTGCGCATTTATTCCGAAGGAAATGAATAGTAAACAAATCGTCAATATAAGTTTCATAATTTATTATTTTAAGTTTCTAACTTTCTTTTCCCAATTCCATGCAGTTAACAAAGCATCTTCCATTGTTCTTTCAGTTTTCCAACCTAAAACATCATTGGCTTTTTTTGTATCTGCAAAAACAGAAACCACATCCCCTGGCCTTCTTTCTACAATTTTATAGTTTAATTTTTGATGGGTCACTTTTTCAAATGAATTGATAACCTCTAACACTGAACTACCTCGTCCTGTTCCTAAATTAAATACTTCAAAATTAGTTTTATTTTTATCTTCAAGTAATCTTTTTAAAGCAACAACATGTGCTTTTGCTAGATCAACAACATGAATGTAATCCCTAACACAACTTCCATCTACTGTTGGATAATCATCACCATAAACAGACAATTGTTCTCTGACTCCAGCAGCGGTTTGTGTAATAAATGGCACTAAGTTTAATGGTACTCCAAGAGGTAATTCTCCAATTTCTGAAGATTCGTGAGCTCCTATCGGATTGAAATATCGCAGTGCAATTGATTTTAAATTTGAAACTGAGCAAAAATCAAAAATTATATTTTCACTAATCTGTTTCGTATTTCCATAAGGTGAAGTTGCCTTTTTTACAGGTGCTTGTTCTGTAATTGGTAAACTATCAGGCTCACCATAAACAGTACAAGAAGAGCTAAAAATAAAATTATTTATCTGATGCTTTTTACATTCCTGTAATACTAGTACAAGTGTGTTAATATTATTTTCATAATACAATAATGGATCTTCAACACTTTCACCAACTGCCTTACTAGCCGCAAAATGAATAATACCTTCTATATCTGAATTAGCTTCAAAAAAGTTAACTACATCTTCCTTATCTCTTAAGTCTAATTTTACAAATGAGGGAGTAATTCCAGAAATGGAATGAATACCTTTTAATACTTCTTCAGAAGAATTAGAAAGATTGTCAATTATTATTACATCAATATTATTGCGTTGTAATTCTACAACAGTATGAGAACCAATATAACCGAGCCCTCCAGTTACAAGTATTTTTTTCATTATTGATTTAAGAAGTTAATAATTGTATCAGTAATAAATTTAATTTGCTCGTCGTCTAATTCAGTATGCATTGGAAGTGAAATAACTTCTTTCACTAATTGATTAGTTACTTTAAAATCATTTTCATCATATCGTTCATCTGCATATGCTTTTTGAAGATGCAATGGTATTGGATAATAAACTCCACAAGGAATATCATTTTCATTTAAATGCTTTGCCAAAGCATCTCTATCAGCATCAACAATCTTTAGGGTATATTGATGATATACATGACAATCGCAGTCGTTACAACTATAGTTTTCAGAATCACAAAAACAAGTTGGAGTAATAATATTTTTCACTCCTTTAAATGCATCTGTATATTTTTTTGCAGCTTCTCTCCTCGCTTTATTGTAAGCGTCTAAATGAGGAAGTTTTGCTCTAAGTACTGTTGCTTGAATAGAATCTAATCTAGAATTTACACCAACAACATCGTGATGATAACGTACATACATCCCATGATTTACAATACCTCTAATGGTATGTGCTAAATCATCGTCATT
>JAHRWC010000163.1 GCA_019090365.1 Flavobacteriaceae bacterium | reverse complement strand
TGATATGAACTTCTTTAGATTTTGCTTCTTGTGTTAAATAAACTTTTGCTAATTTTCGATTAACAATTTCAATTTTTTCAACGTCTCCATTGATTAAATATTCTTGAAAATCAGTTTCAGTAGTTTGAGAAGGTTGTGATAAACTACCACCTCCAAAAATCTGAGCACCTATTATAATTATAATAATTGATGCATAAATCCAATAAGCATTAAACTTAGGCTTTTTAACTTCAGGTTTTTTATCTTCGTTCGCCATGTGGCATCTTTGTTTTTAAAGTGTGGTTTCTATTTTAACTATTTTAGCATCTCCCCATAAACCTTCAATGTCATAAAATTCGCGTATATGCTTTTGGAAAACATGTACAACAACATGAACATAATCTAGTAAAACCCATTCAGCGTTACTACTTCCTTCAACGTGCCATGGATTCTCTTTAATTGATTTACTTACAGTTTTTTGTACTGAGTTTACAATGGCATTTACTTGTGTATTTGACGTACCATTACAGATAATAAAATAATCACATACTGTGTTTTCTATCTCCCTAAGATCAAGAATTTCAATATCTTGACCTTTAACTTCCTCAACTCCTTTTATAATTTGTGTTATAAGTTGGTCAGTTTCTTTTTCTTTATTCAACATTAATTATTTTAATTTGCGCAAAGTTATTACTTTTTTGTTTCTTATTACGTTTCATTAACTTATTAGTAACAGAACCATTTTCGATATGAATATAATCAAACTTAATGCCATTGACTCTACTAATAGTTACCTAATTGAGTTAAGTAAAAGTACACTATTAAAAGATGAAACTATTGTTCTTGCAAAAGAGCAAACAAAAGGGAGAGGTCAAATGGGTGCAAGTTGGTATTCGAAGGCCGGTGAAACCCTTACTTTCAGTATCATTAAAAGGTTTAATAGCCTTTCTATATTACACCAAGCAAATATCTCTTTAGCGGTATCTTTAGGAATACAAAAGGCGATGACTACCTTGTTCATTTCAAACGTGTCTATTAAATGGCCAAACGACATTCTGTCAGACGAAAAAAAAATGGCGGGAATTCTTATCGAAAATCAAGTAAAACAAGGAAATGTGACAGCTTCGATTATAGGTGTTGGACTAAATGTTAACAATGAACTTTTTGAAAATTTACCACAAGCAACCTCAATGTATCTTTCTTCTAAGAAAAAGTACAACATGGATTTAGTGTTAAATGTAATTTGTGATTGTATTTTGTTTGAATTATCTCAACTTGAAAAGACGAGTTTTTCTGAATTAAAAGAAAAGTACGAGATGTTCCTATTCAGAAAAGATAAAATCACTGTATTTGAGAACCTCTCAGGAGTAAAATTCAACGGTAAAATAAAAGGGATTAATCAAACAGGTCAATTATTAATTGAAACTGAAGATAATCCCCTTCAAGAATTTAATTTAAGAGAAATTAAAATGTTGTATTAAAATTTCGAAATATTTTCAATAAGTGTTTCTAAAAACTTGGTGATAGGGCTCTTAATCATCATTGCCATCATTGGATTGAAATCTCCTTGAAACTTTAATTCAGCTTCAGAAGTATTTCCATCAATAGCGTTAATGTTGCCAATTAGATTAAAAGGAATTTTATCGCTCATTGCACCAAGAGTTACTTGATTAGGAGCATTCACTTCTTTAACTTCTAAAGCGATTTCTGGCATTCCTTTTAAGGCAAAAACGAAGGCGTTTTCTTTAATTACTTCAAACTTGCTAATATTTTCAGGCATTAATCCTTCAAAGTTTTTTACATCACATAATAAATCACAAAGTTCTTCAGCCGATTTATTTACAGTTACTTTTTTACTGTTTAATTCCATATAATTTTATTTTTTCAAGTATAGGAAATGCAAATACTATACCTTTTATTTTTTTGAGATTATTGATTCCAATTTGCAGGATCTTCTCTCCATTTTGAAAGAACTTTTACTTCTTCAGAAGAAATGAAATTAGATTTTTCTGCAAGCATTAATAAATTGGTGTAATCACTTAATGTGTTTAATGAAATATTTGCATCCTCAAAATTTTTATCAGCTACAGGAAAACCATAAGTGAAAATAGCAATCATGCCTTTTACATTAACATTCGCTTCCTTTAAAGCTTCAACAGCTAGTAAACTACTTTTACCTGTGCTAATTAAATCTTCTACAACAACAACATTTTGTCCTTTTTCAATATGACCTTCAATTTTATTTTGACGCCCATGTTTTTTTGCTTCTGGACGAATATAACAGAAAGGAAGGTTTAAATAATCCGCTACTAATGCACCAATGCCAATAGCTCCAGTTGCAACTCCTGCAATCATGTCGGGCTTACCATAAATGCTTTCAATTTGGTTTGCGATATTTTCTCTTAAAAAATTTCGTATTATTGGATATGATAAGGTTACTCGATTATCGCAATAAATTGGAGATTTCCAACCTGAAGCCCATGTAAAAGGATTTTGTGGTTCTAATTTTATTGCATTAATTTGCAATAACAATTCGGCGGTTTTTTGTGCTGTTTCTTTGTTTAAAATCATACTGCAAATGTATAAAGTTTTTGTTAAAAACATCCCTATTATTCTTTCTACTGAAAAGAAAGTTGGAGTTCAGTATACTTCAAAAAAATTAAAAGATGTTGACTTTAAAAAAATTGTAAAAAGAATCTATGATGGAGAGGTTCTTTACATGAATTTATACCACCATAATGAAGAGAATATAGAAAAGTTTCTTCGCGAAAAACTACCTGTTGTAGAAGCAGCAGGAGGCTTGGTGTACAATCAAAAACGAAAAGTTTTATTTATTCACCGTAATTCGAAATGGGATTTACCTAAAGGAAAAATTGAAAAGGGTGAAACCATACCTGAAGCTGCAATTCGTGAAGTTGAAGAAGAAACAGGAGTTAGAGATTTAGAAATTCGAAAATTTATAGCAAAAACATATCACGTCTTTAAGCGAAATAATAAATTTAAGCTGAAAATTACCTATTGGTATGAAATGTATACCGATTATGATGGCGAATTAATTCCGCAAGAAAAAGAAGGAATTAAAAAAGTGAAATGGAAAAATTTCGGTAAAACTCAAAAAGCGTTAAAAGAATCATACGAAAACATTAAACTGTTATTCCCAAAAGAATACTTAACTACCCACCCTTACGATCGGGTATCTTAAATGTGATTTTTCGTAATTAGGTGATTGCTTATGAATCCAATCTAATTGCATATACCAATTAGAATTAAAACTTGGGTCGGATATTTTTTTGGCTTCAAACTCTTTTTTAATTTCTGGATTCTTATTTAAAAATTCTAAAGCCATATCTTCCCATACATAAGGTGAAAAACCTTCCTTTTGTTGAAGTATAGCATCGAAATAATTCCAATTAAAAAATGAATCTGGAGCAGCAGGTTCTAGTGTTTCTATTAAATATCGAACCCCTTCCTGTTGTGTATTAACAATATAATCTCCTTTGAAAACTTGAACGTCTTCATTGCTAGAAGTAACTTGAGTATTATAGTGAGGATAATGCCCTTCATAGGCGTTCTTATATGTTTTGTACTCTTCTATTTTATATACTTCAGCAGCAATAATAGAGTCCTTTTTAATTCTTTCAATTTTTATTTTATTCAGCTTTAATAAGTTTATCACATTCCAATATCCCTTCGGAATTACATATGCTTTTGGTATTGAAATACTATCTGAAGCTTTAAAATAATTATAATACGTGATCTCTTTAGTAAATGGTTTTTTGCGATCGTATTTTAATCGATCAGCTCCAGTAATTTCAGAAGGAATCATTGTTCCTTCATAGCCTTTAAAGCTTAATGTTGTTGTTTGTGAGCTGTCAATTTTCCATTGAATAGGATATACAGAATCTACTTTAAAATTATTTTTTGCTTCTGAAGTTAATTCACTTATTCGTTTTGCATCAGCATCTACAATTCCAATCATAGATTTCATCATTTCATAGGTTCCTTCAACTCGTTTGTTATATGGTTTTAACATATGTGTTTCTACCATCATTCCAAGTGTATTAAATAAGGTAGTATATCCTGTAGAATACCTTGGAGAGTCCATAAATTGTGTAAATCCTTTTTCAGGAGTTCGGTTAAAAACGTTGACATATGGAGTAATGTCCCATTTCTTTTGTTCTAAAGAATCTTCTAATTGAGGCATTAAATTTTGATGTAAATAATCTCCTAAATCTCCACCAAGTTTATTGTGCTGCGTAAATAAATGAGTCAAGGTATATTGATAATCTGCTCCATTACTCACATGATTGTCGATAAAAACTTGTGGTTTTACCGTTCTAAAAATATCGATAAATGCTTTAGCGTTTTTTGTGTCTGCTTTTATAAAATCTCTATTTAAATCGAAATTTCTTGCATTACCTCTAAATCCGTAAGATACTGGTCCATTTTGATTGGTGCGAGTAGTGCTATTTCTATTTAAAGCTCCACCAATATTGTAAATAGGAATTACTGCAATTATAGTATTTTTAGGTGTATGAATTTTATTTTGTGCTAGATCTCTAAGCAACATCATAGAAGCATCAATTCCATCACTTTCTCCTGGGTGAATTCCATTATTTATAAGAATAATATTTTTGTCTTTTTCTGAAAATTCAGATTCAAATGTTCTATCAGGATTAAAAGTTATTAAATGTAATGGATGTCCACTATCTGTTTTATCCATTGTATACATTGCTATTGAAGTATATGCTTCTGATAGGTCTGTATAATATTTTACAATCTCATCGTAGGTTGCTGTTTCGGTTCCTTCAGATTTTTCAAATGTTGTGGTGAAGTCGTAGTCAATTTCTTTTGTTGAGGACCCACATGATGAAAAGAACACT
>JAHRWC010000162.1 GCA_019090365.1 Flavobacteriaceae bacterium | reverse complement strand
TTAGCAGATATTTCAAAATTAAAATTTGATAATTGCAATTGTAAGGATGCTATTTTTAATCAAACAATAATGGAACAAACCGATTTTAGAACCTCCTATAATTTTACAATTCATCCAGAAAAAAACAATATAAATAAAGCTAAATTTACAAAAGAAAACGTTTCAGGTCTTTTAGCTTCTTATAATATACTTATTGAATAATCCCCAAAACACTATGCTTTTAAAAAATATTTTCTTCGGAATACTAACCACATTACTTTTATCTTCATGTGTTTCTTCAAAAATATATGAAGACTTAAAAGGCAAATATGATAACCTTAAGTCTGAAAACGAATCCTTGATGTCACAACTCGACGGAAAAGAAGGGAATGGCGAGAATTATTCGATAGACCAACTTAGAAAAGATGTTGAAACATTAAATGCTGAAAATAGTCGCCTAAAAATGGACTTAGAAGCAGCCAAGAATAATTATACTCGTATAAAATCTTCTTACGATGCATTAGAAGAAAATACTTCTTCTTCACTTTCTGAAAACCTTGAACTCAACAGAAAACTATTAGAACAATTAGAAGCAAAAGAAAAAGAATTACTTGCTGAAAGTAAACGATTAGAAAAGCTTCAAGATGATTTGACTTCTCGTTCAAAAAGAGTAGAAGAGCTTGAAAATATCATTGCTTCAAAAGATGCAAAAATGAATGCATTAAAAGATGCGATTTCTGCAGCATTAACAAACTTTGAAGGAAATGGACTAACCGTAGAACAACGCGATGGGAAAGTATATGTTTCAATGGAGAATAAATTATTATTCGAAAGTGGAAGCTGGGCTGTAAACCCTAGAGGAAAAGAGGCTGTTATGCAATTAGGAAAAGTATTAGCAAAAAACCCTGAAATCGCAGTGTTAATTGAAGGGCATACAGATAATGTAGCTTATGGAGGAAGTGGAGCTTTAAAAGATAATTGGGATCTTTCTACAAAACGTGCCACATCAATAGTTTCAATATTAACTTTAAATAGTAAAATTTTAAAAGAAAATTTAACTGCAGCTGGACGAGGTGAATATGCTCCAATAGATTTAAATACAACTTCAGAAGGAAGAGCAAAAAATAGAAGAATTGAAGTGATTTTAACTCCAAAATTGGATGAAATCAGTAAATTGTTAAACGAAATATAATATTCCATAGCTTTAATAAGCAAGAAATATGAATTATAAAAAAATACCGAATACTTCTTTAAATGTAAGTGAGATTTGCCTTGGAACCATGACTTGGGGACAACAAAATAACGAGAAAGAAGGGCATGAACAATTGGATTATGCTTTAGATAAAGGAGTCAATTTTATTGATACTGCTGAAATGTATGCAGTGCCAGCTTCACCTTTAACTCAAGGAAAAACAGAAGAAATTATAGGTACTTGGTTTACTAAAAATAAAAATAGAGATCAAGTAATTTTGGCAACAAAAATTGCGGGACCTTCAAGGGGTTTTCAACATATTAGAGAGCAATTAGATTTTAGTGCAAATTCTCTAGAACACGCTTTAGAACATAGTTTAAAAAGGTTGCAAACCGATTATATAGACTTATACCAGTTACATTGGCCAGAACGAAATGTAAATATTTTTGGTGTTAGAGAGTATAATTATAATGTAGATGAACAATGGGAAGATAATATTTCAGCTATAATAGAAAGACTTGAAACCTTTGTAAAACAAGGAAAAATAAAACACATTGCTTTGTCTAATGAAACTCCTTTTGGCTTAATGCGCTATATGGAGGAACATAGAAAAGGTGCCATGAAAATGGTGTCTGTTCAAAATGCTTATAGTCTTCTTAATCGTAGAGATGAAATTGCTTTAACCGAAGTGTTACACAAAGAAAATGTAGGTTATTTACCTTATTCTCCTTTAGCCTTTGGACAACTTTCAGGGAAGTACTTAAATGGAGCTACTCCAAAAAATGCTAGAGTTACTTTGTTTCCGAATTATTCTAGATACCATGGAAAAGCCTCTTTTGAAGCGACAATGAAATACTATGATTTAGCGAAAAAACATGGATTAAGTTTTGCACAGATGTCACTGGCTTTTGTAAGACAGCAACCTTTTGTGACTTCAACTATTATTGGTGCGACTTCTATGAGTCAGCTTTCAGAAAATATAGGAAGTGCAGAGATAATTCTTTCCGAAGAAATTTTAACTGAAATCAATGAAATTCATAGTCAGATTCCAAACCCGGCACCTTAAGTTTTAGCCAAATAAATGACGGACTACATCATGAACTTTTGAAACTCCAATTATATTTATTTTATAATTCATTTTTGGAAGTTTACAATGTTTTGAAATGATAATTGAAGTGAAACCAAGTTTTTCAGCTTCCAAAATTCGTTGGTCAATACGAGTGACAGGACGGACTTCTCCAGCTAAACCTATTTCAGCAGCAAAACACATGGATTTATCAATCGCAATGTCAATGTTCGATGAAAGTACAGCGGCAACCACTGCTAAATCGATCGCAGGATCATCAACAGTAATTCCTCCAGTAACATTTAAAAATACATCTTTAGCACCTAGTTTAAAACCGGCTCTTTTTTCTAACACAGCCAATAACATATTCAATCGTTTTGCATTAAAACCAGTTGTGCTACGTTG
>JAHRWC010000016.1 GCA_019090365.1 Flavobacteriaceae bacterium | reverse complement strand
ATATAGGTTCTCATTTAACTTTTATAATTTCTTCTCTTGATTCACTTAAATATAAACATAAAGATTTTCCCGCTGCGGATAGTTTAACGGGAATTAGTGGATTTACAAAGCAAACTATTTACGAATTAAGGGATACCATATGGGCAATGAATAAAAATGATATCAGCTTTGAAGATCTTCAAACCCGTATATCAAATTTCATTAACCAGGCAAAAATAGCTTCAAATGAAACTACGTTTAGCTTTACAATTAATGATAGTGTAAATAAGCAGCATTTGTTTACATCAGTAGAGGGTATGAATGTATATCGAATAATTCAGGAAGCAGTAAATAATGCTTCAAAGTATGCAAATTCAACCGAAATTTCTGTAACGATTAATGAAACTGAATCTCATTTTAATGTTATCATTAAAGACAATGGTAATGGCTTCGAAATAGATAAAATTAAGCAGGGTAATGGTTTATCTAATATTAAAAAAAGAGCGAAAGATATGAATGGTCTTGCTTTAATATCTTCAGAAATTAATAAAGGAACATCAATTAATATTGAACTGCCTAAATAAAAAATAAGGCAACTGCCTTATGTTTCTTCATCCTGATATAAGGTATTTTTAAGGGTTAAATAAATTATCAATGTATACCCTAATATTGCTCATTCTAGTATGTGTAATCAGTGGAATGTTTCTGTACTTTTATATTGAAAATAAAAAGATAAAACAGCAGCATTACCTTGATGTTCATGATATTGAACAATCGATATCATTGCATACAACTCAATTGAATTTCAGAAAAAAAGGATTAGAAAATTATCGCTTTTTAAAATATAACTTAGAAGAATCTCTTATTATACAAACAAAAATTAATCTGAATTAAGTATTTTTAGAACTAAAGAAACCTTCATGATCTTAAAAAAATCTATTTTCATTTTATTTTTTATTGCTGTTTCATTTCAATTTAATGCACAAGAAACAGTAAAAAATATTGATAGTTTACTAACTGTTTTAAATGCTTCAAAAAAGGATACCTCAAAAGTACATTTATACCAGAAAATTGCAGGACATTATAATGTTACTCAATTGGATAGCGCAAAGGCTTTTGCAGTACAAGGAAATCTTCTTGCTAAAGAATTAAATTATTCACAAGGACAATGGATTAATTTAAATACACTTGGCAATTACTACGAGCGTAAAACCATGTTTCCTGAGGCAATGGAAACATATAATAAGGCACTTGCAATTATTAAGGAAACTAATAGTACTAAAGGATTTGCAGTTGTACTTAATAATATAGCAACAATTCATATTAAAAAAGCTGAATATGATATTGCTTTAGAGTATATGTTTGATGCTTTAAAAGCTGAAGAAGAACTTGGAAATAGAAATGGAATTGCCCAAGCTTACAATAACATTGGAGTTGTTTACTATTATACACAAGATTTCGATAAAACCACAGAATATCTTACTCGTGCACTTGAAATACAAGAGGAATTAGGAAATTTTGACGGACTCATTAATGGATATAATAATGTAGGTGCTATTTTCGATTATCAAAAAAAGTATGACGAGGCTATAGTTTCTTATGAAAAGGGATTGACGATTAGTAGAAATATTAAAGATAAAAAAATGGAAGCTACTCAGCTTTCAAATATTGCATTAGCTTATACCAATAAAGAAGATTTTTTAAATGCTGAAAAGTTTTTTACTGAATCAATTTCTATAAAAGAAAGCATAAATGATTTAAGTGGTTTGGCAAGATCATACGGTTCGTTTGGAGAATCTTTGAGTATTCAGAAACAATATACAAAGGCAAAATTTTATTTATTTAAAGGCTTAGAAATTTCAAAATCTAATGGTTTAAAACAACCTGAAAAAGAAATTTATAGTACACTTTCAAAAATAGCTCAAGAACAAAATGATTATAAAACTGCCAATACATACTTACAGAAGTATATAGTTGTAAAAGATTCGATTTTAAATATTGATAATGCTAAGATTATTGCAGAAGTTGAGACCAAATATGAAACCGAAAAAAAGGAAAAAGAAATTCTTGAACAACGCGCTTTACTTGCAGAAAAAGAACTCCAAGTAAAACAAAAAAACTATATAATATTTGGCTCTTTAGGCTTGGCTTTAATTTTAGGATTAATAGGCTATTTGTTCTTTAATCAACAGAAATTAAAAAATCGTCAATTACAAAAAGAGAACGAATTAAAAACAGCATTAGCTCGCATAGAAACTCAAAATAAATTGCAAGAGCAACGATTAAGAATATCTCGAGACCTTCATGATAATATTGGTGCTCAACTAACATTTATAATCTCAAGTGTTGATAATTTAAAATATGGATTCACAGATATAAGTGATAAATTATCCAATAAATTATCTGGTATTAGTGCCTTTACAACTCAAACTATCTATGAGTTGAGAGATACGATTTGGGCGATGAATAAAAACAATATTTCGTTTGAAGACCTTCAAAGTCGCATCACAAATTTTATTGAAAAGGCTAAAATAACTTCAGATAAAACAAAATTCAATTTTCTTATTTCTTCTGAAGTGGATCAAGATCAGGTTTTTACTTCAGTTCAAGGAATGAACATGTACCGTATCATTCAAGAAGGGGTTAATAATTCAATAAAATATGCAAATGCTTCAAAAGTAGAGGTTGTTTTTACAAAAGACAATGGACTTCATTTCGAGATAAAAGACAACGGAATTGGTTTCAATGAAAAAGAAATTGAATTAGGTAATGGTCTCAATAATATGAAAAAAAGAGCAAGAGACTTAAATGGAACAATAAAATTAACTTCAGAAAAAGATCAAGGAACCTCTATAAAAATTTCTATGTTAGAAAATAATGAATCAACTAAAAATAAATAAACAATGAAAAAATTACTTACAATATTTGCGTTTTTACTTTTAATATCCTGTTCAAATTATGGGGAGAAAGTATCTTATAATGGAACCGATATTTACTATAAAGAAGGGGTAACTATCGAGCAAGCTAATAATTTAGGAAAACATCTTGTGAAAAGCGAGTTTGCTGATGGAGCCGAAAAATCTGTGCAGTTAGTAAAAGATGAAACAACAGGTAATTTAACGTTTAGAATGGTTGTTTCTTCAGGTAATGAGGAGGGAAATGATATGATTTTTAAGTTATTCGCGAAACAATTATCTGATGAAGTTTTTGAAGGTAAACCTGTAGATTTTCAGCTGTGTGATAATATGTTTAAAACATTAAAAACATATTCTTTTAATGAGTTAGATCAAAAAATTTCTGTAAATGGAACTGAAATTGTGTTTACGAAAAATGTAAATAAAACTGAAGTACAACAATTAGGTGATTACTTAAAAGAGAGCGAATTTACTGATGGCACTCCTAAAACTATTCAATTAGATAAAGAAGACGGCACGTATTTGTTTAAAATGGTGGTTGCTAAAGGAGCAGAAAAAGTAGCAACGAATATTGAAATTCTTAAAGCATTTGGAGTAGAGTTGTCAGAAAATGTATTTTCTGGTAATCCTGTTAAGGTTCATATGTGTGATAACGAATTAAGGACAATTCATGTAATAGAATAGAATACGACATTTGCCTTATATCTTTTCATATCTTATTCTAATATATTTGAGTATCTTTAAATTAACTAACCCTTAATTCATTATGAATGTAAAAGTTGCCATAGTAGATGATAATTCATTTTTAATTTCAGCAGTAAAAGAAAAACTCTCTTTTTTTGATGATATTTCTATTAAACATACTTCTCTTAATGGAAGTGAGTTATTAACCAAGCTTGAGGATAATCACAACCTCGATATTATTTTAATGGATATTGAAATGCCTGTGTTAAACGGGATTGAAACCACTCAAATGGTCAAACAAAAATATCCTCATATTAAAATTATTATGTTGACAGCTTTCGATAATGATGAAAATATTTTTAATGCAATTAAAGCTGGTGCTGATGGTTATTTGCTGAAAGAAATAAATCCAAAAGATCTTTATGATGGTATGCATGAAACTTTAAACGGTGGAGCAGCCATGAATCCTTCCATAGCATTAAAAACTTTAAAGTTACTTCGGAATCCAATAGATATTAATAACCCAAGAGATCATGAAGAAATATCTTTATCTAAAAGAGAAGTTGAGGTTTTAGAACAATTAAGTAAAGGGCTAAGCTATACTGTGATTGCAAAAAATTTAATATTATCGCCGAGTACAGTTCGAAAACATATAGAAAATATCTATAAAAAGTTACAAGTGCATAGTAAGATTGAAGCTGTACAAAAAGCAAAAAATCATAATATTATATAAATTATTTCTTAAAGTAGATTAATATATTAATTTTACAGGAAATTAATGTATTCCCCAAAACCTACTTATGAAGTTTTCCATATTCACCCTATTATTTACCATGTTCTGTTTATCAGCCTATTCACAATGTTCTTCTGGAGATTGTAAAAATGGATTTGCTATCTATAAATGGAGTGATGGAGATTCTTATGAAGGTGAATGGAAAGCTGGAAAATTCCACGGTGAGGGTAAATATGTATATGCTAATGGCTCTACATTTGTTGGTTCTTATCAAAATGGAAAAAAACATGGGCAAGGTGTATATACTAAGGCAAATGGTAATAAGTATGAAGGAACTTGGGAACTTGGAAAAAGAGCTTTAAAAAATAATACAACCAAAAAAACTTGGTTGCCAGGTAAATGGGAAGGTAAAGGATATCAAGATAATGGAGCAACTTGGCAAGTTGTTTTAAATTATGTAAGTAAGGATGAAATAAAAATATCTTACCCTAGTTTTCCATGTAGTGGTACTTGGGTTTTTGAGAAAGAAAATAAAACTCAAATTTTCTTTATCGAAAAAATTACAAAGGGACAAAGCAAATGCAGGCCTGGTAATAGAATTTTAATTGAAAAAGCCTATAAAGATCATGATGATATTATGGGGGTTTACTTTTTTCAAGGAAAAACACAGGTAGCTTCAGCTAATATTGTAAAGCAATAAAAGTTTATAAACTAAAAGCAGCCTTTACTTTATCCAAATAATCTAACTTTTCCCACGTAAAAGTTTCTACCTCTTTTGTTATTGTTTTACCATCCGCAGATGTAAAAGTTAATGATTTAGTTTCAGGATTTCTTCCCATATGCCCATAAGAAGCAGTTTCTAAATAAATAGGGTTTCTAAGCTTCAAACGAGTTTCAATGGCTCCCGGACGCATATCGAATATCTTTTCTACTATTTTAGAAATTTCACCGTCATTCATGTTTAATTTAGAAGTTCCATACGTATTTACATTAATTGAAGTTGGTTTTGCAACTCCAATCGCATAACTTACTTGAACCAAAATTTCATCACAAACTCCTGCTGCAACCATATTTTTAGCTATATGTCTTGAAGCATAAGCTGCAGATCTATCAACTTTACTAGGGTCTTTTCCTGAAAAAGCACCACCACCATGGGCTCCTTTTCCACCATAGGTGTCTACGATTATTTTTCTTCCTGTTAATCCAGTATCACCATGAGGTCCACCGATTACAAATTTCCCTGTCGGATTAATATGATATGTAATATCATCATTAAATAAGGTTTGAATTTCAGGTGAAACTTTAGCTATTACTCTCGGAATTAATTTCGAAACTAAATCCGATTTAATTTTAGCCAACATTTTTTCATCTTCATCAAAATCATCATGTTGTGTTGAAATAACAATAGTGTCAATTCGTTGAGGCTTATTATCATCACTATATTCAATAGTAACCTGACTTTTAGCATCTGGGCGTAAATAATCAACTTCATCGTTTTCTCTACGCATTGCTGCCAATTCAATTAATATAAGATGACTTAAATCTAAAGCCAAAGGCATATAATTGCTCGTTTCATTTGTAGCATAACCAAACATCATTCCTTGGTCACCTGCACCTTGTTCTTCACCTTCTGCACGGTCTACACCTTGATTAATTTCTGAAGATTGTTCATGAATCGCTGAGAATACTCCACAAGAATTACCATCGAACATGTATTCACTTTTAGTATATCCAATTTTATTAATTACATCTCTAGCAATTTTTTGAACATCTAAATAGGTGTTACTTTTCACTTCTCCTGCTAATACAACTTGTCCAGTTGTTACAAGAGTTTCGCAAGCTACTTTCGATTGTGGATCGAATGCTAAAAAGTTGTCTATTAAAGCATCACTAATTTGATCTGCTACTTTATCTGGGTGTCCTTCAGAAACACTTTCTGAAGTAAATAAATACGCCATTATTTTAATATTTTTATATTAGGGATTTGACGAAAGCGTCGAAGGAAGTTTACACTGCCTTTAGCATTTTTATTTATGTTGAAAAAGATCAACATAAGAGGTTGCAATCAGTCAAATCTTTCCTCTTAATATTCTGCTGCAAAAGTAAAAAAATAAAGTGAATGGAAATTTTATTTGAAGTTTTTTCACAAAAAGT
>JAHRWC010000161.1 GCA_019090365.1 Flavobacteriaceae bacterium | reverse complement strand
GGGGAAATACATGAAGGTGACACACATTTGTCACAAATGGATTGTACCTTCCCTTTCATCTTATACATATTAGCTGAAGGTCCTCCAATATCTGATAAATAGCCTTTAAAATCTGGCATGTTGGCAACTTTATCAACTTCTTTTAAAATAGATGCTTCACTTCGACTAGCAATAAATTTTCCTTGATGTGCCGAAATCGTACAAAAACTACATCCTCCAAAACAACCACGATGAATATTAATAGAAAACTTAATCATTTCAAACGCAGGAATGGGTCCACGTTTATTATATTTTGGATGTGGTAAACGTGTGTAGGGCAAATCGAAAGAGGCATCAATTTCCTCTTCTAACATCGTCGGAAATGGTGGGTTTATAACCAATGTTCTTTCTTTTACACCTTGAAAAATACGTCTTGCTTTAAATTTATTAGATTCTTGCTCTATGATTTTAAAATTAGAAGCGAACTTTTTCTTATTCTTTAAACAAACACCATGCGAATGAATTTCTACATCATCCCAATTTTTATTTTTAGGAATGGTTTCATCTTTATTTACAAAAAAAGCAGTTTGCTTTATGGTTCTTAAACTTGAAAAAGGCACTCCTTTTTGCAATAGCTCAACAACTTCTCGCAAAGGTTGTTCCCCCATACCATACACCAACATATCTGCTTTAGAAGTTTCTAAAATACTGGGCATTAATTTATCACTCCAATAATCGTAGTGAGTTATACGACGTAGAGAAGCTTCAATTCCTCCGATTAAAACAGGAACATCTGGAAATTTATCTTTTAAAATGCTTGAATAAACTGATGTGGCGTAATCTGGTCGAAATCCTTTATCACCATTTGGTGTATAAGCATCTTTATCTCTACGTTTTTTACTCGCAGTATAATTACTCACCATAGGATCCATACAACCACCAGTAACTCCAAAAAATAATTTTGGTCTTCCTAATTTTGTAAAATCCTGCAAATCATCGTTCACACTTGGTTGTGGAACAATAGCTACTTTTAATCCATAACTTTCTAAAATACGACCAATAACAGCAGGTCCAAATGATGGATGATCTACATAAGCGTCTCCGCTAAATAGAATAACATCTAACTCATTCCAACCTCGAATTTTTACTTCCTTGTTCGTTGTTGGTAGCCAATCTGAAAGTTTGTTCATCTGCATAAGAGTGCAAAGGTACGGTTAAATTCGTTTTACAACTAAACACTAAATAACTCATCTTTTACTTTATCTCTTTAATGATTATATACGTTTATATTATATAAAAGTTTTTAAACCTATATCCTAGCACAATACTCCATTGATACTTCAATGATACTCCAATGGAAGCTAATAGTTTCTTAACATAGATTTCGAAGATTAATTTCATAATTTAGTAGCTACAATTAAAGAAAGAAATCAATGGACACTAACAGACCCGGAATCAACACCATTTGCACTCACGTAGGAGAAATAAAAGACGAACAATTTAAAGGAGCAATTTCGCCTTTATACATGTCGAGTTCATATGCCTATGAAGATGTTGAAGTGTTGCGATATCCACGTTATTTTAATACACCCAATCAAGAAGCCTTAGGAAAGAAAGTAGCGATGCTCGAAAAGTGCGAGGCGGGTATGATCTTCGGAAGTGGAATGGCAGCAGTTAGTACTACTTTATTAGCTTTTCTTCAGAAAGGAGATCATGTAGTAGTTCAGAAAAGTATCTATGGCGGTGCTTATAATTTTATAGTTGAAGAATTTCCGAAATACGGAATTGAATTCGATTTCACCGATGGTTTTTCAGAAGAAGATTTCGCTTCAAAAATAAAAGAAAACACTAAGGTGATTTATGTAGAAACACCTTCAAACCCCTTGATGTTAATAACGGATCTTCAAATGATTTCTAACCTTGCAAAACCAAAAGGAATTGTAACAATGATTGACAATACGTTTGCTTCACCTGTAAATCAGACACCTATTGATTTTGGAATAGACATTATGATACATAGTGCCACAAAATACATGGGCGGTCATAGTGATATTTGTGCAGGAGCTGTGGCAGCTTCCGAAGAACATATGTTGAAAATTTGGAATGTTGGTAAAAACCTAGGTGGAAGTTTAAGCGATTATACGGTATGGTTGTTAGAACGAAGTATGAAAACCATGGCGATTCGTGTAAAAGCACAAAACCGAAATGCAAGAAAAATGGCACGTTGGCTCCAGAATCATGATAAGGTAAAAAAGGTGTATTATCCAGGGTTAAAAGACCATCCTAGTTATGCATTGGCTAAAAAACAAATGAAGGGCTATACGGGAATGATGTCTTTTGAAGTACATGACAATGTAGATTTAGACGTGTTTATGAAATCATTGAAACTCATAAAACAATCCATGAGTTTAGCAGGGATAGAGTCTACCATCTTAGTGCCAGCAAAAACTTCTCACTTTTTATTAGGGGAAGAAGAAAGAGCCAAACAAGGAATCAGCGAGAATTTAATGCGTTTTTCAGTAGGAATAGAAGCTACAAAAGACCTAAAAGAGGATATCTCGCAAGCATTTAATTCATTATAAATTATATGAAATAATTATTCTTTAATTACCTGAATTACTTCAGAAGATTTATTAGCATTAATTTTCACAAAATAACTCCCGCTTTTAAAGTCAGATATATCTATACTTAATGAAATGTCATTACTATTTAATGTCTTTAAAATCTGACCTTGAATAGAATAAATTACAATTTTATCTATGGTTTCCTGTGATGATATTCTAAAAGTATCATGTGTAGGATTTGGATATAATTTAATTGTGTTTTTACTATAATTATTTATACCTAATGTAATACCATTATTTTTTAAAATAGTTCCGTCGTCACCAATAACTATAGCACTTGTAGCTGATAACATTCTTACATCTTTTAAGTGGTTACTTGTATTGGAGTTTTGTTCAAACCAATTGTTACCACCATCGTTAGTGTAATGAATTTCACCAGAAAGACCTACAATTACTCCATGATTTTCATCAAAAAAGTCTACACCTTGAAATGCTCCAAGATTACCCACAGAATTTACATTCCAAGTTATACCTCCATCAATCGTTTTAAGCACATTATTATTACTTCCTACTACAAACCCTAAGTTATCATTAACGAAGCACATTTCTGTTAATGAAGGTCCTTGATAATCCCATACAGTATTCCATGTAGTTCCACCATTTGTGGTTCTTCTAATTCCAATACTTTGTTCAGCAATAACTCCTGTTAAAGGGTCTTGAAAATATGCATCTGTAACGGTTTGAGTTCCACCAGTAGATTTATTTGAAAATGATTGTCCACCATTTGTAGTTCTCCAAACTATTCCACCTGTACCAGTAAAATATGCGTTTTGAGAATCTATAGCAGAGACACTCCAAAGAGAATTGCCATTTGGACTATTTAAAGTTGTCCAATTTATACCTCCATTTGTCGTTTTTGCTTTTGTAGATATAGCAATTCTATTTGCTGCAAATCCAATATTGTCGTCAACAAAACTATAATCCCTATACCCATCTATACCAGTATTAGTCCAAGTTTCTCCACCATCATTTGTTCTTAAAATATTAATAAAACCTCCACTGCAAAATCCTTCTTGATCATTAAAAAAATGGATTGCATCTATCGTTCCATTTGTTCCAGATGGAATAACTTCCCATTGTTGAGCCATACAGAAAGTTAATCCTAAAAGATTAAAGAATAAAATGAAGTATAATTTTTTCATGTTTTAAATATTTTAATGACAAATCTATAAAAATTATAATTTATCTTTACTTAAATAG
>JAHRWC010000160.1 GCA_019090365.1 Flavobacteriaceae bacterium | reverse complement strand
TCTCGCATAGATGGTTAATGAATATTTTCTCCTACAAATTATGTAAATTGTTATCTGATAAAAACGAACTAACGGCTTTGCCGACACTTCTAATTCTCACGCTAAGCCTCCCACTCCCGCAAAGCGGGATATTCTAGCCGAACGCGCGCCGCCAGTCGCCAGTTTCGTTATACATACACGTTGTAGCACATAAAAAATGAAAAAAAAATCAATACTAATAATCCTATTATTTGCTATACAGGCAACTGTTTTCAGCCAATGGCAACAATTAAACGGCCCTCTAGGCGGCTACATACGGAGTATTATTTTTGATAACCAAACCCTTTATGCTGCAAGCGGTGGTGGAGTATTAGTAAGTGATGATCAAGGTACTTCATGGACGTTTCGTAATAATGGACTATTAAGTTGTGACACAAAATCCCTTACTAAATTAGGAGATTATATTTTTGTTGCTACAGATAAAAATGTATTCCGCACAAATGATAATGGAATGTCATGGGAGCCGGCAGGTACTGAATTGGATGGGAAATACATCAAGAATTTAATCGAAATTAATGATGTCCTGTTTGCCGCTACTTATCTACGAGGTATTTACTCTTCAGCAGATAACGGAGATACATGGACAGCTGTAAACAATGGGTTTTCCGCCAAATATGCTTACTACCTTGCGACAGATGGCTCAACTATTTTTGCAGGAACATACCAAGATGGATTATACCGTTCAACAGACTTGGGAAATAGTTGGATACCAATTAACAATGGGCTTGCTGAATTAAATATTATGGCTATCATATGTTTTGGAAACAAAGTGTATGTAAGTACATTGTCATCTGGTGTTTTTGTTTCTTCTGATAATGGAGATACATGGAATCCATTAGGAACTAGTATTCCATCTGTAAAAGGTTTCACCAGCTTAAATGGAGCGCTCTATGCTGCGTCTTTTGGGAGTGGTGTTTATCAATCCTTAGATAATGGTCAAACATGGAGTGTGATCAACCAAGGACTTAGTGAAATGGATATTTGGTCAATTGGAACAAGTGATTCTGAATTGTTTGTAGGTGTTACCAGTGGTCATATATACAAGAGAAGTAGTACAGGAGGGAATTGGTCAACAAGCAGTGCTATTGGGTTTAACGCTGGTGTTGGATCTATTTCTAGTAGTGGTTCCAATTTACTAGCCGGGACACATGGTTCTGGTTTTTTTGCATCTGTTGACTCAGGTGATAATTGGAATAAAATAAATTCTATTTGGACTGTTGAAACGAGGGCAATTATATCTTCAGGTCAATATGTTTTTGCAGGAACTGATATGTTGGGTGTTTTTAAGTCATCTAATAATGGAACTACTTTTTCAATGTCAAATACAGGACTCACTAGTGCATGGATTCAAGCATTTACAATTTTTGACGGCAAGCTATTTTCAGGAAGCGGTGAAGAAGGTGTTTTTATTTCTACTGATGCAGGATCAAGCTGGAATCCAATAAACACAGGATTAGGGAGCTTAAATATTACTTCTTTGGCTAGTGATGATGTGAATATTTATGCAGGAACTTCTGATACAGGTATTTATTTTTCGAACGATTTAGGTGTAAATTGGTTAGCTATAAATACTGGACTAATTTCACTTGAGATCACTAGCCTTCAATCTTTTGATAACTTTTTATTTGCAGGAACAAAAAATAATGGCTTATTCAAATCAAGTAATCAAGGTGTAATTTGGCAGCAAGTTTCAAACGGAGTGCCAAGCCAAGCGAATATTAGATGTATTTATAATTATGACTCTCTTTTATTTGTTGGTACCGGAACTGGAAAGGTATTTACAAGCGATGATTATGGAAATACTTGGCATGTGCTTGATACTGGTTTGACGGGTGCACCCGTGCTTTCATTATGGGTTTTTGAAGACTATTTATATGCAGGTATGAATGCAGGAGGAGTTTGGAAATATCCATTATCGATGATTCTTGAGACAAATGACATAAAGGGCAAAGCCGATTTTTATATTTATCCGGTCCCTTCAAATAACAATATTACGGTGGTTACGAATAAAATGTACTATAATAGTTTTATAACTGTTTACAGTACAATTGGTCAGGTATTAATAAGAAAAGAAGTAAAGGAAAACATTACACAAGTTGACATCAGTACTTTAACACCAGGAATATATTTGATTGAGTACGTAAATGGTGAGGGTAATGTCTCCACAAAAAAGACAATTAAATTTTAAGGTGCAACAACAATGTATATCGCGTATTAAAAGGCGTATATACTTACCGTTGTGGGCAATTACAACAAATAGGAACAATTATATGTTGATAATAGTAAGTGTTAAATAGTGTAGCTATTTATTAATAAATGGACAGAATATACTAATATATTTAAATGAATAGTTCCAAGAGAAAGCTCCTTACAAATGTGTTCATTGTCCTATACTGGATAATAATCCTTGATTTGCTTAATTTTATTTTAATCAACTCAGTTAAAGTTTATTTAAATATTTCAGGATTAGATCCCAATTTTGAAAATGCGATAACGATCAAATGGTTATCTTCAGAACAGTATATTGATGGGACCTTATTTGGATTGTTCTTTGGAGTATTCTTTATTCTAGTTTTGAAGCTTTCTCGTAAGCTACGAATTGAAAGATTTGGCTTTGGGAAAAGCATTATAATAAACTCAGGGATATTTCTTGCGGGATTTGCGTTAGCGGCTTTTTTAATGGATTTCATAATGAAACTCAT
>JAHRWC010000159.1 GCA_019090365.1 Flavobacteriaceae bacterium | reverse complement strand
TTAAAAATCTATACATGTGTATTTAAAACAGTTGAATTAATTAAAACCCTACTTTTTAGGAATTTGTGAAAATTAATTTTATTGCCTTTTAACTATAAAAAGCCCAGAAGCCATATCGCTAATAACAATATTTCCACTTTCAAAATAAGGGTATACACTCCAAGCACCATCAAAATTTGCATTATTATCGGCAGGATGAACATCAAAATATCCAACTTCTCCAATTGAACTATTTGCAATGCTTGTGATATCATAAACTAGTAAACCAGCTGTATAACTTGCTAAATAAAAGAAATTATCTTTAACATAACCATTGTGATCTATTGCAGATAAAGGCGCAAGGTATTGGAACTGATATAAAGGATTATCTAAATCGGTTAAATCAAAAATTATTGTTCTTGTATTGTTTCCATACTGAAGTTCATCTTGTTCATCACCTGTAATAAAATAGCTAAGATCTTCAGTAAACCAACCTTGATGTGTGTATGCTGTATTTGAATATCCAACTGAAGAAATTAATTGAGGATTTGCTTTATCAGTAACATCGACAATTACAACCTCTGTTTCATTACTTCCTACATAAATTTCCTTATCTGTATAATCTGTATCAGGACCATTGTAAGTTACTACTTGAGCATCATGACTGTAACCAGACCCTGAATATCCTCCAGCTGCAACTGGGTTAGCAGGATCTTGTAAATCTATAAAATGAGCTCCTCCTGCGAATGTATCAGTACCAACTGCATAAGCAAAACCAGTATCTTCATTAATTACAATATTATGAGCACTTCCAAATTCAGTATATACTGCAGTAGCTTCATAAAAATTTGGTTGAATTGTTGTGTCTCTTAATAATGTTAAATCTAAGACTTGCATTCCATGACCACCAGCTTCACTCACAATATAAGCATGATTATTATATACTTTAATGTCTCGCCAAGTACTACTGCTAGTATTTGTATTAAGTTTACCTACATAAATTGGGTAAGCAGGATCAGAGATGTCGACAAAAGCAGTTCCATTATCAAGTCCATAAATTGCATATTCTTTACCTGAATCTGGATCTGTCCAGCCCCAACAATCATTTCCACCACCTGCTCCAAATGCACTAGTACTCATCCATCCAGTTAGGTCGTAATTTGCACATGGATATTCTCCAGCAAAACCATTACTGCAATTTGCTCCTGGCACACCATCTCCGTCAGGATCAGGATCACCTTCATCATCATTATTTGTATCTCCATTTGTATCACCTTCACCTTCACCGTCAACTTCATCGAGTTCATCAACTATTTCTACAATTTCAGAAAAATCTGTAGTTTCTGAACATGAAATTAGGAGGCTAAAAAATAAAAATAGAGGTGCAATAAAAAAGATCTTTTTCATAATGATAATATTAGTGTCGCAATTTTTTTTGAAAGGTAAGGTTTTTTTTGATATACTTTTAAATTAATAATGAAGTATTCATTAGCCAAACCGCTTGATGTGGAAAAGGTTACTTATTGTTTTTTTACAATAAATAATCCTGAATTTATATCACTTAAAACAATATTACCACTTTCAAAATATGGATAAACTCCCCAAACACCATCGTCATATCCTGCATTATTGTTTGATGGGAATGTGTCAAAATAACCTACTTCATTCATTGCAGAGTTACCTATATTTTCAATACTCATAACACGTAACCCTGAAGTATAACTGGATAAAAAGTATTTGTTTCCTTTTACATAGCCATTATGATCTGTGGATGTATTATTTCCGAAGTAATTGAAATGAAATAAAGGATTTTCTAGATTAGACAAGTCAAAAATGATTAATTTAGAATTAAAGCCAAAATCAATTTCATCTAATTCATCTGTAATAATGAAGTATTTATGGTCTTCAGTAAACCATCCTTGATGTGCATATGTAATATCTGGATAGTCGAATGAGGCAATGTTTTCAGGATTATTCTTATCAGTAACATCAATTATTACAATATTGCTTGCATTACAACCAACAAAAATTTCATGTCCTTGGTACGCAACATCTGGCCCTTGATAGGTTATAACTTGTGCATCATGAGAAAATCCTCCAAATAAAGGTCCTGCAATAGTAGAATTTAAAGGATTTTGAATGTTAATGATTTGTGTTGAAGAATTATCTGCTCCTACGGCATATGCAAATCCTGATTCTTCATTAATAGCAATGTTATGTGCATCTCCAAAACCATCATAAGTTGTGTCTGGAAGTAAAGCTACGGGAGGATCATTGACATCTCTTAGGTGTGTGAGATCATAAATTTGCATTCCATGATTAGGGTCTTCACTAACTATGAAAACGTGATTATTATATACTTTAATATCTCTCCAAATACTTTCACTAAATCCAGTAGAAGGAATCTTGCCTATATAAATAGGGTTTGGCGCATCAGATATATCTACGATTGCAGTACCATCATTAAGCCCCATTATTGCGTATTCTTTTCCTGTTTGTGGATCTGTCCATCCCCAACAATCATTTCCAAATTCTGAACCAAATGTTGCTATACTAATATGGCTTATTAAATCGTAATCATTACAAGGATATATTCCTGCAAAACCATTTTGACAAGTTTCCGGGCCAGAGTTTTGATCTTCCTCTTCCTCCTCCTCCTCCTCTTCTTCTTGTTCATCTTCCTCTTCTTCTATAATTTCCTCTCCATCTATAATGGTTATTGTTTCTGAAAAATCGGGTGATGAAGTACAGGCATTTATAAAAAGAAATAGAGAGATAAACGGTAACAGATATATTATTTTTTTCATATAGATGATATTAAAGAATACAATTTTTATTTGTAAGATATGAAATATTTGAATTAATGTTCATTAAATGTCACTCTGTTAATAGTTTCCTATATTTTTGCAAAATATTTAAAATAGATATTATTCATGCTCGAAAATAAAAATAACGCTAAAACTGATATTTCTGAATTAGGTGAGTTTGGTTTAATTGACCATTTAACTAAGAATTTTAAAATTCAGCAGAAAACAACAATCAAAGGTATTGGAGATGATGCTGCAGTTTTAGGAAGTGAAGAAAAACAAGTTGTAGTAACTACCGATTTGTTAGTTGAAGGTGTACATTTTGATTTAAGTTATATGCCATTAAAGCATTTAGGTTATAAGGCAGTAATAGTAAATCTGTCTGATGTATATGCTATGAATGCCGAGGCGACTCAAATTACAGTATCAATTGCTGTTTCAAATCGTTTTCCAGTAGAAGCATTAGAAGAATTATACGATGGTATTGCAGCAGCAGCTAGCCTTTATAAAATTGATGTTGTTGGAGGAGATACTACTTCTTCAACTTCAGGTTTAATTATAAGTATAACCGCGATTGGTAGGGCTTCAAAAGATAGTTTAGTGTATAGAGATGGAGCTAAAGAAAATGATTTGCTGGTTGTAACTGGTGATGTTGGAGCAGCTTATCTTGGTTTACAAGTATTAGAACGTGAGAAAAAAGTGTTTGAAGTCAACCCAAATTCTCAACCCGATTTAGATGCTTACACCTATTTAATAGAACGTCAATTAAAACCAGAAGCAAGAAAAGATGTTTCTAAATTACTTTCAGAATTAGAAGTAAAAGCAACTTCAATGATTGATATAAGTGATGGGCTTTCTTCTGAAATAATTCATTTGTGTAAAAATTCGAAAGTGGGATGTAATTTATATGAAGATAAAATACCATTAGATCCTCAAGTGGTTTCTACATGTGAAGAATTTAAAATGGACAGTACTACCATTGCTTTAAGTGGAGGTGAAGATTATGAACTTCTATTTACTGTAAAACAAGAAGACTTTCCAAAAATTAAAGCAAACCCTAATTTTTCGATCATTGGTCATATGACCGATGAAAATGAAGGGATGCATTTAATTACTAGAGATAATTCTAAAATTCCACTAATAGCTAGAGGATGGAACTCATTAAGTGAGGAATAATTTTTAGAAATTAGAGCTCTTACTATTTTTGAATATTAAATTGTTCTGTTCCCAATAAGGAGTAAGTTTAACAATTTGACCATATCCGTCTACAGTAAATTCTTGTTGACACCTTTTACATTTATATTCTTTTATTAAGATAGACTCTTTATTAATTTTTATTAATTCGTGTCCTCTAATTTTACAATACAGGCTTTTCATGAGCATTAAAATATTTTCTGTGCATTTTTTTTTGAAAAAATAACGCTACACTCTTATTAATGTTTTTTTGCTTTAAAGTAAGATCTTCGATATTCCCCAAAATATCTTCAGTAACTTCTTTTCCACAACTTGAGCATTTATATTCATTAATATGATTGGTTATTTTATTAGTAATGTTGTAATGATGGCCTATTGTGGCACATATTAAATTAGAAAGCGATAAAGTAAAATTTTGCATAACGAATAATTTGGGGGGTTGTTTACGCAATAAATATAACATTATTTTTCAATAAATCGATAAAAAGCTATAAAATATCGATGAAATGCAATATTTTTATCATTTCTTCTCTATTTTCATTAACAGTCATATGCCCACTATTTACAAAATAAAGTTCAGAGTTAGTATTTTCCGCAACACATCTGGAAGTGTTTTTTGGAATCATAGTGTCTTCATTTCCACAGACTAAATATTTTAAATTTGAAAAAGTTTTTAAAACATCTGTTCGATCTTTTCGATCCCTCATTCCTTTAATAGTTGCTATTATTCCTTCAACTGGGAATAAATAAGCATCCTCTTTTAATTGTTTAATTTCATGAGCATACAAATGTTTAGTATTTTCATTGAAAAGGTTATGAATTGCTAATGTGATAAATAACTTAGCATCCTTCTTTATCAATCGAATCGCTCTATCTCGATTCTTCTTTCTTTCTTCTGAATCACTTTCAGAAGTAGAATTTAAAAGCACAAGTGAAGATACTTTTTCAGGATATTGTTCAGTATA
>JAHRWC010000158.1 GCA_019090365.1 Flavobacteriaceae bacterium | reverse complement strand
TTAAAAAACAGGCTTAATAATAAAAAATAAAGAATAGGAATCGCAATAAATAAACTTCCAAAATATAGAACATGTTTAAATGAGTTTATTCCAAAAAAATTGTTTGAAAAGTAAAAAACCAAAGGATAAAAACCACAAACCAAACCTAAAAAAAGAGGATTGTCAGATTCTTTTGTGTAATAATCTGCCAATTTTTTTTTAAGTGATCCCAACATACTTCTATTTTTTCTTATAAAGATACATAATACGTTGAGTACCCTCAACTATGGTCTTCTTTTCAAGGGTAAAATAAGCACTAAAACCTTTTTCAAAATTTTCTTCATTATAAAAATCGAAGTGATTAATAAACTCTCTTTTACGTACTAAAAGAGATTCCACCCAAGAATCTTCTCTCTTCGGAAATTCAATCAATAAATAATTTGAGAATGAAGCAAAAAAGGAAGCTGATTTTTCAAACGGAACATTGCCCGAAAGTGTAATATGATGTATCAAAGCCAAAGCTAATGTAACATCTGGATCAAAATCTTTTAATCGATCAATCAAGGAATTACGCTCAGTATTATCAAAACCAATACCTGGCGCTGGTTGTAGCACATCACAAACAAAAGGAAGCATATTTTTTTCCTTATTTTTTATTACTTGTTTGTAATTATAATCAACTGCATTGCGATCGATATCTGTCACTAAAATATTCGGGATACTATCTAATACAGTTCTTGCAAATGTACCATCGTTACCACCTATATCTATTAATGAATCTGCATTTAATGGCAGCACCCAATCTCTAATAAGATCTTTCTTTTTTGAAAAAGCATCTGTATCATAATTTGTTTTTGAGTAGTAATCGCCCCATTCTGTAGCTTCTTTCAGTTCCAGTTTCGAAATATAATTATACAGGCTCTCTAAAATATTTTCATGTGCTTTTTTTGAAAGCTTAGCAATCTTTGTTTCTCCTTTATAATCATCATTATGTTTGCTTTCCATTTTAGCTAACAAATGAATATTAGGATACAACACAGAACTCAATCTTGTTTTTGAAGGCAACATTGAAGAAATTAACTTAACAGGAATTCCATCAATATGAGTTTGCATCATATTAAAAATATCATTTCCATGAAACTTTGCTAAGACCAAAGGCCCTAAAAAATGTGTAATAAACTGTTTATAAGCCCTCCAAGGGGTATTTTCTTCATAAAAATCGAAAGAAAGTGTATCGATAAATATTGGATTACCTTTATGAAAAGTAACATTATATGAAGATGCATCTTTTAAAATAAAACCTTTTGAAAGTGCAAATTTCTGAATTTTTAATGTCAATAATGCAGCTTGCTTGTATTGCTCAAAACTCCATTCGTAAGGATTTGTTATAAATGGAATTTTTTCAGGAGTAATTATAATTTCAGTATCTGAAACAGAAGTTTCAGCATGAGATATCAGTAAGTTATTTTTAATTAATGTCTTAAAAAAACCACTTTCTGTAAGCTTTTTATATTGCGGAAAGTAAATAGGTTGTATGGATCTTCTTAAAGAATCTCCATCATAAAACATATAACCTGAAGGATCTCTAAAGGATGCTTCGTGGATATTATTCTTTTTCGTCATCAGATTCGGTGTCATCTTCATCAATATCTATTGAATCATACCCATCCTCTTTAGTTTTTAAGCCTAGTAAAGTTTTTATTTTATACATGGCATTTTTAGAAAAAAGTAAAACACCTGCAGCAACTGCAACAACTGCTTGAACAATCATTGCACCTAATCCTGGATCAAAATATAAAAAATTCATATCTAATTAATGAGGTAATTTAAAAGCTTAACAAATAAAAGAAAAAATCATAAAATTATAGCTATGAAATTCTAAAATCTATATTGTTTACTTTATTCTTTTTCTACGGAATTGTATTAAGAAATAAATATTGATACTCATTATTGCAACATTTGTTATTACAATAGGCCATGAAATATCTAATAAAAACCCATAAATAACAAACACAAAACAACCTAAGCTATTTATTAATCGCAATTTGACCACATCTTTCATTAAAAATGAAATCAACAAAGTAAGCATAGCTAAATAGCCAACCACCTCTGTAAAAGGGATACCAAACACTTCCAATATTAAAGCTTATTTCTTTTTCTATCTACTTCTTTTAAATAGACCTTACGTAAACGAATGTGTTGAGGAGTTACTTCAACATACTCATCTTTCTGAATGTATTCTAAGGCTTCCTCTAAAGAAAATTTAATAGCAGGAACAATCTTCGCTTTATCATCTGCACCAGATGAACGTACATTACTCATTTTCTTAGTTTTTGTAACATTCACCACCATATCATCTCTACGCGTGTTTTCTCCAATCACTTGACCTTCGTAAATTCCTTCTCCTGGGTGAACAAAAAATCTTCCACGATCTTGTAATTTATCAATAGAATAAGGAATTGCATTACCGTTATCCATTGAAACTAAAGAACCATTTAAACGCTCAGGAATTCCACCTTTTAAAGGCTGATATTCAAAGAAACGATGCGTCATAATAGCTTCACCTGCAGTTGCTGTTAATAATTGATTACGTAATCCGATAATTCCTCTTGAAGGAACAATAAATGTACAAACCATACGATTTCCTTTGGCTTCCATGCTTTGCATTTCACCTTTTCTAATCGTAACCATATCAATAGCTCTTCCACTTACCTCTTCAGGTAAATCGATTGTTAACTCTTCAACCGGCTCACATTTTTTACCATCAATTTCTTTAATGATTACTTGTGGTTGTCCAATTTGAAGTTCATATCCTTCTCTACGCATTGTTTCAATTAATACAGATAAGTGTAATACTCCACGACCAAAAACCATGAATTTATCAGCACTATCAGTCATCTCAACACGTAAGGCAAGGTTCTTTTCAAGTTCTTTAACTAAACGCTCTCTAATATGACGAGAGGTTACAAACTTTCCATCTTTTCCGAAGAAAGGAGAATCGTTTATCGTAAACAACATGCTCATTGTTGGCTCATCAATAGCAATAGTTTCAAGACTTTCTGGATTTTCAACATCACATACTGAATCTCCAATCTCAAATCCTTCAATTCCTACTAAAGCACAAATATCTCCAGCATGAACTTCAGTTACTTTTTTACGTCCTAAACCTTCAAACGTTTGCAGTTCTTTTATTTTTGTTTTCAGAATACTTCCATCTCTTTTTACTAAAGCGATTTGCATATTCTCCTTTAGTGTACCTCTATGTAAACGTCCAATTGCAATTCGTCCTGTAAAAGAAGAATAATCCAACGAAGTAATTAACATTTGCACATTTCCTTCTACAGCAACTGGCGAAGGAATATGTTCTAAAACCATATCTAATAATGGCTCAACATTTTTAGTTTCATCTTTCCAATCATCACTCATCCAGTTATTCTTTGCCGAACCATATACGGTTGGGAAATCTAACTGCCATTCTTCTGCTCCTAATTCGAACATTAAATCAAACACCGCTTCATGTACTTCATCTGGCGTACAGTTTTCTTTGTCTACTTTATTAACAACCACACAAGGTTTTAACCCTAATGAAATTGCTTTTTGTAATACAAAACGAGTTTGAGGCATTGGTCCTTCAAAAGCATCTACCAATAATAACACACCATCAGCCATATTTAATACACGCTCTACTTCACCACCAAAATCGGCGTGACCAGGAGTATCGATAATATTGATTTTAGTACCTTTATACATAACAGATACGTTTTTAGAAGTAATGGTAATACCTCTTTCACGTTCTAAATCATTATTATCTAAAATAAGATCACCCGTATTTTCGTTTTCACGAAATAAACTACAGTGATGCATGATTTTATCGACCAAGGTTGTTTTACCATGATCTACGTGTGCGATAATTGCTATGTTTTTAATATTCATAAGAATGCTCTTTTTAAAGGCGGCGCAAAAGTAGTGTTTATTAATGAATAATTGAGCTTTTTCAATCGTTATGTTATTTGGGCGTTCCCTTATTTCCTAAAGTCAATAAGGTCGGGCTATTCGCTATATCTTTTTTTTACAATGTTTCTTCTAGATTTACAAGCTAACTTCAATTAAAAAATATTTCATTTTCATTAATACTCAATAGGGCAAAAAAAGGATGCCGCTACTACCTGCCTGCCGGCTAGCAGGTCCCTAACGCGGCTTTATAAATTATAATTAAATACTTCATTTAAATAAAAAATTGTACCTTTATTCTTACTCCCCTACTAAATTAAATCTATGAAATCAAATCTACTTCTACTAGTAGCAATATTCGGTGCTATTAGTCTAAATGCTCAATTTGGACCGCAGCAAATAATATCTTCAACAGCAGAAGGTCCCATAAGAGTTATTCCTCACGATGTA
Organism: Flavobacteriaceae bacterium; assembly: GCA_019090365.1. Classification (GTDB taxonomy): domain Bacteria; phylum Bacteroidota; class Bacteroidia; order Flavobacteriales; family Flavobacteriaceae; genus Marifrigoribacter. Next base: position 37 of record JAHRWC010000158.1, on the reverse strand, counting down.
AATAACGATGGTTACATAGATGTTATTTCTGCATTAG
>JAHRWC010000157.1 GCA_019090365.1 Flavobacteriaceae bacterium | reverse complement strand
GAAGTGACGCCAGATAATTTCAAAAACTTTACTTCAAACAAAGGAATATCTAGTGAGATTTTTATTTCAGAAATGGAATCTAAAATAGTTGGAAAAGAATTTTCTGGACCATTTTCTATTTCTTCCGAAGTAATATCTATTGTAAATAATGCAAACCAGATTCATGAAGAAAAACAAGAATGGGGTAAAAAAATATGGGACAAACCTCATAGTTTTTCCTATCAATTATTAAAAGCTTCAGGAAAAGGTTTAGTCATAGAAAACAAAATGTTATTCTGGTTCTTAACCTTTGGCTTAGGAATTATTGGAGCGCTTTTATTTATCATTCCTAATGTTATTACATTAGGGCCAAAAGGAATAAAAAACAACGGCATATATTTAAATTCAGCTACTAATCGTGGATGGATAGGTTGGTTTGTATTCGTTTACTTGGTTGGATTCTATTTATTACTTTATTTTCTTCCAGACTTTATTGTTAATTGGACTTACGTTGTAGATCCAATTAGTGAAAGTATCAGTGGTAATCCTGCAAGTCAGTGGTTTTTATATGGTTTTCTATATTGTACTGTAATGGTCGTGATGGGAATTAGAATGTACATCAAGTATCGCCATAATAAATACCAGGTATTACGAACAACATCTGTCATATTTTTTCAAATAGTATTTGCCTTTTTAATTCCTGAAATTTTAGTAAGATTCGAACAACCTTGGTACGATTTTAAAAATGCTTTTCCGTTGGATTATGATTTTTTCTATAGTTGGAGCTTAGACCAATTAATTGCAAGTGGAGGATTAGGGTTATTTATATTAATCTGGGGAATTGTTTTAACTCTGGTAATCGTTCCTGTAATGGTTTATTTCTTCGGAAAAAGATGGTACTGTTCATGGGTATGTGGATGCGGAGGTTTAGCTGAAACCTTAGGAGATCCTTATCGACAATTATCAGATAAATCGGTAAAAGCATGGAAATTGGAACGTTGGTTAGTTCATGGAGTTTTAGTGTTTGCTTTGGTGATGACAGCAGTAACGTTGTATGCTTATTTCTCAGGAGCAGAAGGAGTATTAGGAATTAAAACACAAACGATTCAAGATATCTATGGACTATTAATAGGTTCTATTTTTGCAGGTGTTATTGGTACTGGTTTTTATCCAATTTTTGGAAATCGAGTATGGTGTCGTTTTGGATGTCCGTTAGCTGCGTATATGGGAATTGTACAACGTTTTAAATCTCGTTTCAGAATTACTACAAATGGCGGTCAATGTATATCTTGTGGAAATTGTTCTACCTATTGTGAGCAAGGAATCGATGTAAGAGCCTATGCTCAAAAAGGTGAAAATATTGTACGCGCTAGTTGTGTGGGTTGTGGAATCTGTTCTGCTGTTTGCCCAAGAGGAGTACTAAAGCTTGAAAATGGTCCTGAAAATGGAAGAATCAATCCAACCGATGTTTTGTTAGGAAATGATGTGGATTTAATGGCCTTAGTAAATAACAAAGTAAAGTAAAGTATTGATCGATAAATCGGTTGTATTTTTGTAGAAATAATTCGAATGCCCACAATTAAAGTCATCATTCCTGCTTATAACGAAGAATCATCTATTGCGCTGGTAATACATGATATTCCTAGTATTGTTTCTGAAGTTATTGTAGTTAGTAATAATTCTACAGATACTACAGAAACTGTTGCAAAAAACGCTGGAGCTACGGTTCTTTCAGAAGAAAGAAAAGGATATGGTTATGCTTGTTTAAAAGGTATGGAGTATATCGCTAAACAATCAGAATCAACAGATATTGTAGTTTTTTTAGATGGAGATTATAGCGATTATCCAGAAGAACTTATAAAAATAGTTTCCCCTATAATTGAAGGTGATTATGATTTCGTAGTAGGGGCTCGTGTAGCTGAAACAAGAGAAAAAGGATCAATGACTAAGCCCCAAATATTTGGAAATTGGTTAGCAACATCGTTAATGCGATTATTCTTTAGATCAACATTTACAGACCTTGGACCTTTTAGAGCAATTAAATATGATAAATTGATTGCATTAAATATGGAAGATAAAACCTATGGTTGGACAGTAGAAATGCAACTGAAAGCACTTAAACGGAAATATAGGTATCTTGAAGTGCCTGTAAACTATAGAAATAGAATTGGAGTCTCTAAAGTTTCGGGAACCATAAAAGGTGCTATATTTGCTGGCTTTAAAATATTAGGCTGGATATTTAAATATTCATTTAAAAAATGATTCTAGAATATATCATTATAACCATTTATTCGATTGCACTCATACTAATTTTTATGTATGCAGTAGCTCAACTTAATCTTTTGTTCAATTATCTAAAGAATAAGAAAAAAGAAGATCTTAGCGAAAAATTTGATTTTTCAAATTCAGAAGAAATTCCTTTGGTTACGATTCAACTACCTGTTTATAATGAATTATATGTAATGGATCGTTTGTTAAAAAACATTGCAAAAATTGATTATCCTTCAGAAAAATTAGAAATTCAAGTGTTAGATGATTCTACAGATGAATCTCTAATTTCAACAGCCCAACAGATTAAAGAACTTCAACAAACAGGTTTAGATATACAACATATCACTAGAACTAATCGTGAAGGATTTAAAGCTGGAGCTTTAAAGGAAGGCTTGATAAGCGCAAAAGGAGAGTATATTGCTATTTTTGATGCTGATTTTCTTCCAAAACCTTGTTGGCTAAAAAGAACCATCCCTTATTTTAAAAATTCTGAAATAGGTGTGGTGCAAACTCGTTGGGGTCATATCAATAGAGATTATTCTATTTTAACTAGAATACAAGCATTTGCTTTAGATGCACATTTTACCCTAGAACAAGTTGGAAGAAATAGCAAAGGTCATTTCATTAATTTTAATGGAACAGCAGGTGTTTGGCGTAAAGAATGTATCATCGATGCGGGTAACTGGGAAGGAGATACATTAACTGAAGATCTTGATCTAAGTTATAGAGCACAATTAAAAAAATGGAAATTTAAATTTCTTGAAGAAGTTGAAACCCCAGCTGAACTTCCTGTAGTAATAAGCGCAGCAAGAACCCAACAATTTCGTTGGAATAAAGGTGGTGCTGAAAACTTCAGAAAAATGGCTGGAAGAGTAATTCGTAGTAATAACCTTTCATTTAAAACCAAAATTCACGGTTTATTACATTTGCTAAATAGCACCATGTTTTTAAGCATTTTTACTGTAGCTATTTTAAGTATTCCAATGTTGTATATTAAAAATGAATATGCTCATTTAAAATTATATTTTATTGCAATGAGCTTCTTTGTTATAAGTACATTGATCTTTTTTATCTGCTATTGGTTTATGTATAAGAGTGTGTATGGAGGAGGGTTTAAACAATTTGTAGAATACATCGGGATGTTCTTCGTGTTCTTTTCAATTGCGATGGGATTCTCACTACACAATTCAATTGCTGTGTTGGAAGGTCATTTTGGGAAGAAGAGTGAATTTGTACGTACTCCAAAGTTTAATATTAGTACACTAAAAGATAGCTGGAAAGGCAATAAATACCTACGAAAGAAAGTATCTCCAAATGTAATTATAGAAGGTGCTTTAATGCTATATTTTGGTTTCGGGATGTATAGTGCATTTGTAGTTGGAGATCATGGCGGAGATTTTGGATTGTTCCCTTTTCATCTTATGTTATTTATTGGATTTGGATATGTATTCTTTAAATCATTAAGCACAAAAGCCTAGTTTTATTTTTATAAATAATAGTACATTTATAAAAAACTACAACATTGCAGATTCCTTTCGAACCGTATCTTTTTGGAATACAAATCAACATTCATCTCATTCTTGAGTATGCTGCATTTTTTATAGCTTTTCGTTATTATATTTCTCTTCGGAAGAATCAAAAAGATAAAATTTCAAGCCCTAATAGATTGTCAATAATATTAGGAGCTGTTATAGGAGCTCTAATTGGCTCTAGATTAGTTGGGTTTTTAGAAAACCCTTTGATAGATCTTTCCGCTCAAAACCTAGTATATTTATTAAATACTAAAACCATCATGGGAGGTTTGTTTGGAGGTTTAATTGGAGTTGAAATAGCCAAGAAAATTATTGGTGAAAAAAGCTCTTCGGGCGATCTGTTTACCTATCCTATTATTCTTGGGATTTTCATAGGAAGAATAGGCTGTTTTTTATCAGGTACCAATGAATTTACCTATGGTTCAGAAACTTCATTTTTTACTGGAATGAATCTAGGCGATGGAATTTTAAGGCATCCAGTTTCACTCTATGAACTTATTTTTTTAGTGCTGTTGTTTATGTTTCTGAAAAACATTCAGAAGAAAAGAACTTTAAAAAATGGAATGCTTTTTCAGTATTTCATGATCTTATATTTCACATTCAGATTTTTTATAGAATTTTTAAAACCCAATATATTTCATATTTTAGGGTTAAGTAGTATACAATACTTATGTATTTTATGTGTACTTTATTACCATAAAACAATACGCAGTTTATTTCAGAAAAAAACATTTTATGCCCGTTAGAAAATATACTTATTACGATTTTACATTAAGTCTATGTCCAGAATGTTTACGGCGTATAGATGCCAAAATTGTCTTTGAAGACGAAAAGGTGTATATGTTGAAACGATGTAGAGAACACGGTAGTTCAAAAGTGTTAATTGCTGATGATATTCCGTATTATAAAAACATTAGAAACTACAACAAACCCTCTGAAACTCCTTATAAATTTAATACAAAAACAGACTACGGTTGTCCTTACGATTGTGGACTTTGTCCCGATCATGAACAACATTCATGTTTGACCATTGTTGAGGTAACTGATCGATGTAATTTAACTTGCCCGACCTGTTATGCAGGTTCTTCACCTAATTTTGGAAGACATCGAACTTTAGATGAAATTAAAAAGATGTTAGATACTATTGTTGAGAACGAGAAGGAACCAGATGTGGTTCAAATAAGTGGAGGAGAGCCGACAATTCATCCCGATTTTTTCGAAATAATGGATTATGCAAAAACACTTCCTATTCGTCATTTAATGTTGAACACTAACGGAATTAGAATTGCTAAGGAAAAAGATTTTGCTTCAAAATTAATAAAGTATTCGCCAGATTTTGAGATATACTTACAGTTTGATTCATTTGAAGATGAAGTGTTGAAAGAAATGAGAGGTGCCGAATTGAGTTCTATTCGTAAACAAGCTATCGAAAATTTGAATGAAGTTAATCTTTCCACAACTTTGGTGGTAACGCTTCAAAAAGGATTGAATGATCATGAAATTGGAAAAATAATCAACTTTGCTACGCAACAAAAATGTATGAGAGGAGTCACATTTCAGCCAACTCAAATTGCAGGAAGGTTAGATAATTTTAATTCAGATACAGATCGAATTACTTTAACAGAAGTACGTCGAAAAATACTCGAACAAACTGAGATTTTTAATGAAGATGATTTAATTCCTGTGCCTTGTAACCCTGATGCATTGGTAATGGGTTATGCTTTAAAATTAGAAAACGAAGTATTTCCATTAACTCGTTATATCAATCCGAATGACTTACTAGACAACAGTAAAAATACGATTGTATATGAGCAAGATGAAGCTTTGCATGGAAAGATGATTGAGCTGTTTAGTACAGGGAATTCAGTTGAAGTAGCTGAAGAAAATTTACAGTCTATTATGTGTTGTTTGCCTCAAATTGATGCGCCAAATTTGGGTTATGATAATTTATTCAGAATAATTATTATGCAATTTATTGATGCGCATAATTTTGATGTTAGAGCAATTAAAAAATCTTGTGTGCATATTGTGGATAAAGACT
>JAHRWC010000156.1 GCA_019090365.1 Flavobacteriaceae bacterium | reverse complement strand
TTGGATTTACAGGATCTATTAAAGGAGGTAGAGCACTTTATGATTTAGCTTCTCAACGTTCTGAACCAATCCCAGTATTTGCAGAAATGGGAAGTATCAACCCGGTAGTTTTATTACCTGAAGCAATTAAAAAAAGAGGAGAAGGATTAGCAAAAACTTATGCCGGATCAATTACTTTAGGAACTGGACAATTTTGCACCAATCCAGGATTACTTTTAGGTATAAAAGGAGAGGAGTTAAATTCTTTTATTGATACACTTTCTTCTGAAATAATTAAAATTTCCCCTTCATGTATGTTACATCCAAATATAATTGGAAACTACGAAAGAAATAAAGAAAATGCATTACAACAAAATGGATTGTCTATTACCGCAGACTATTCAGAAGATATCGCAATAAACCATGCTAGACAAACAATTGTAAAAGTTGACGGCGCTACTTTTTTAGAAAACACAACATTGCATCAAGAAGTTTTTGGTCCTTTTTCTATGGTGGTTCAATGTAAAGATGCAAACGAACTAGAAAATATAGTTCAACATTTAGAAGGTCAATTAACAGGAACTATTTTAGCTGAAGAAGATGAATTGAACACCTATTCTTCAATTGTAGATGCGCTTCAAAATAGAGTTGGTAGAATTATTTTTAATGGTGTGCCAACTGGAGTTGAAGTGTGTCCAGCTATGTTGCATGGAGGGCCTTACCCGTCATCAACTGATAGTAGATTTACTGCAGTAGGTTTACACGCTGTAAAAAGATGGGTGCGTCCATTTAGTTTTCAAAGTTGGCCTAATTCATTATTACCAGACGAATTGAAAGATGAAAATCCTTTAGAAATTCTTAGATTGGTCAATGGAAAAAATACAACAGGCAAAATATAATAAGATGAAAACGCTTCAATTAGTAGGTTTATTTTTTATTCTTCTAAGTATAAGTTGTTCAAAAAAAGTAGAAGATACTTCTTCTGAAGATTTGCAGGCAATTATTACAGAAATAGAAGAAAGAGAATCCTATAATGAAGATGATTATCCATTGGGTTTATTTTCAAAAGAACTTTTTGAACAAGAGGCTATTTATGCTAAAGAACAATTAGAAAAACTTAAACAAATTGATATTGAGGGGCTTTCAGAAACAGAGTTAATTTCTCTTGAGTTATTGAAGTTCAAATTACAGGATACAATCGATTATTTTAAATATGAAAGCTATTTAAATCCATTATTATCAGATTCTGGGTTTCATGCTAGTTTTTCATATATGGTTCGTCCATTTAACAATTACGAGCAAGTTAAAAACTATTTAAAAAAATTGAATGCATTACCAAATAGAGTAGATCAGTTTTTACCTATTTTAAGAGAAGGCCTAGAAAAGGGAGTGTCTCAACCTAGTGTAATTTTTAATGGCTATGAATCAAGTTACAATGATCATATTGTGAGTAATTTCGATGACAGTTATTTCTATAAGCCTTTTAAAAACTTGCCTTCAGCAATTTCAGATACGCAAAGAGATTCTGTATTATTAGCAGCTAAGGTTGCAATTACCACGAAAGTAATTCCACAATTCGAAAGAGTTAAAACTTTCTTTGAAGAGGAATATTTACCAAAAACGAGAACAGAAATAGGTGTTTCTGAAACTCCAGGAGGTTCAGATTATTATCAAAATCGGATAAATTATTATACCACAAGCACACAATATACTGCAGATGACATTCATCAAATTGGATTAAAAGAAGTAGCGAGAATTAAAACTGAAATGGAGAAAATTATTTCAGAATTAAACTTTGATGGAAGCTTTTCAGATTTTTTACATTTTCTAAGAACTGACCCTCAATTTTATGCTACTTCAGCAGAGCAATTATTGATGATTGCTCGTGATATGGCGAAAAGAGCAGATGAACAATTACCGCGATTTTTTAAGGCCCTACCTAGAAAACCTTATGGAGTTGCACCAGTTCCTGATGCAATTGCTCCAAAATACACAACTGGAAGATATGTAGGTACAGATAAAAACAGTACAGATCCTGGTTTTTATTGGGTAAACACGTATGATTTACCAAGTAGGCCTCTGTATGTGCTACCTTCATTAACAGTTCATGAAGCGGTGCCAGGTCATCATTTACAAGGTGCATTAAACCTTGAATTAGGAGATAGTATTCCTCAATTTAGAAAAGACACATATCTATCAGCTTATGGTGAAGGTTGGGGATTGTATTGTGAGTTTCTTGCTGAAGAAATGGGAATGTATACGACTCCTTACGAGCAATTTGGTAAACTTACGTATGAAATGTGGCGTGCTTGTCGTTTAGTGGTCGATACAGGAATTCATGCTAAGGGATGGACAAGAGAACAAGTAGTTAATTATATGTCTGAAAACACTGCGCTTTCCATTCATGAAATTAACACAGAAACCGATCGATATATTTCATGGCCAGGACAGGCATTATCCTATAAAATAGGCGAAATTAAAATTCGTGAATTACGTACTAAAGCTGAAACAGAACTAGGAACTAATTTTGATATTAGAGAATTTCATGAAGTTGTTTTAGAGCAAGGAACTGTAACACTTTCAATTTTAGAAAAACGAATCAATAACTATATTGAAAAGAATAAAGATGAGTAAAACCATTTTTAAATGTATAGATGCACATACGTGTGGAAATCCTGTTAGGGTTGTAACAACAGGACGTCCAGAGCTTCAAGGTGCTTCAATGAGTGAAAAAAGACAGCATTTTTTAAAGGAATACGATTGGATTCGAAAAGGATTAATGTTCGAACCTAGAGGGCATGATATGATGAGCGGCAGTTTCTTTTTTGAACCCGAAAATCCTGAAAATGACTTCGGAATTCTATTCATTGAAACTTCAGGTTGTTTACCAATGTGCGGACATGGAACCATCGGTGCAATTACTATAGCTGTAGAAGAAGGATTAGTAAAACCTAAAATACCAGGTGTTATAAAAATGGAAACTCCTGCTGGTTTGGTTGAGATTGAATATAAAGAAGAAAACAATAAAGTTGAATGGGTGAAGCTTAAGAATGTAAAATCGTATTTAGCTGCAGAAAACTTAACAATTGATTGTCCAGAATTAGGAGAAATAACTTTCGATGTTTCTTACGGAGGAAATTATTATGCAATTGTTGACCCACAAAAAAACTTCAGTGGAGTCCATAATTTTACTGCAGGAAAATTAATTCAGTATTCACAAATTGTTAGAAAACGTATCAATCAAAAATATCCGAACATGTTTATCCATCCAGAAAATGAAACGATACGGGATGTGAGTCATCTATTATGGACAGGAGATCCTATAGACCCAAAATCATCGGGAAGAAATGCGGTGTTTTATGGTGATAAAGCCATTGATAGAAGTCCTTGCGGAACAGGGACTTCAGCAAGAATGGCACAATTGTTTGCAAAGGGAAAATTATCCAAAGGAGAAGAATTTGTCCATGAAAGTTTTATAGGTTCTACTTTTATAGGAAGAATTGAAGAAGAAACCGAATTGAATGGTAAAAAAGCAATGATACCTAGCATACAAGGTTGGGCAAAAATTTATGGTTATAATACCATAATAATTGATGAAGAAGATGATCCATATGCACATGGATTTCAAGTAATTTAAAATGAAAAAAGAAGTCGTAATAATTGGTGGTGGAATTATAGGATTGTGCTCTGCATATTATCTTCAGAAAGAAGGGCATCAAGTTACTATTATTGACAAATCGGATATTTCTAAAGGAGCTTCTTTTGTGAATGCGGGTTATATTACTCCAAGTCATATAATTCCTTTAGCGGCGCCAGGAATGATTACTAAAGGAATTAAATGGATGTTTAATTCGGCTAGTCCATTTTATATTAAACCTAGATTAGATAAAGAATTTTTACAATGGACCTGGGCTTTTAAAAAATCAGCTTCTTCAACAAAAGTTGAAAAGGCAATTCCAGTTATAAAAGACATTAATGTTTTTGGAAGAGATTTATATGAAGAGATAAAAGCTTCAGGAGATTTTAATTTTCATTATGAAAGAAAAGGACTTTTGATGTTGTATAAAACAGATAAAGCAGGCGAGGAAGAATGGGAAGTTGGACAAAGAGC
>JAHRWC010000155.1 GCA_019090365.1 Flavobacteriaceae bacterium | reverse complement strand
ATAAATGGAGGTTTAGAATGTGGAGATAGAGATTTAGAAATAGATTATACTGTTTATAATTCAGACAGTACATCTTCATTACCTGCGAACACTCCTATTGCATTTTATGCCAATAACAATTTAGTAGGGCAATCTCAAACAACTTCTGATCTGGAAGTTGGTGAATCTGAGAATGGAATGATTCAATTTACCATTCCATTAGGAATCCCTTCTCCGCTAGAAATAATTGCATCTGTGGATGATCAAGGTAACGGCATTGGTATTATAAATGAATTAAATGAAGATAATAACCAATCTAGTATTGAATATGAAATTAGCGATTTACCCATAATTTCTGAATTATTTGATCTAGAGTTATGTGATGTTTTAGGAGTTGAATTATTTAATTTAACTGAAGCAACTTCACTTATTGATCCAGATGATACTGTTAGTTATCATATAACTGAAAATGATGCTGAAAATAATACGAATCCAATTTCTAATATTCAAGAATTTCAAATTACAAACAGTCAACAAACAATTTATATCCGTGTGTCTAATGAAAATTGTTATGTTATTGATTCATTTCAGGTAGAATTAATTATTTGTTTATTGCCTGATGCAACAATCGAAATTAACAACAACTTAAATGCCTGTAGACTTAGAGATTTAATCGTTGATTACACTGTCTATAATACTTTAGGAACAGCTATATTACCTACTGACACATCAATTTCATTTTACATTGACGGAGTTTTAGTTGCTCAATCTGAAACTCAGAATGATATTCCTGCTGGAGGAAGTGAAAATAATTCAATCGAATTATTTGTGCAAAACGCTACTCCCAATATTTTCAATTTATTACTTAGAGTTGATGATATTGGAACAGGTACTGGAGAAATATTCGAATTAAATGATTTTAATAATGAATTTAATATCACAGTAGAATTTGGAAGCATCCCTCCTATTTCTGAGCTACCCAACTTGTTATTATGTAATGAAGGGTTTGATATTGCAACTTTTGATTTAACCGAAAATGACGATTTAATTACCACTCATTCAGATGATATTGTTACATATTATGAATCTGAAAATGACGCAATAAGTAATTTAAATACAATCGAAAATCCTTATCAATTTCAAAATACTAGTAATCCTCAAACTATTTATGTTCGATTAGAAAATGAAATATGCTTTACAACTTCAAGCTTTTCTATAGATACTGAAGATTGTGACCCTATTATTTACAACGCATCATCTCCAAATGGAGATGGCCTTAATGATCAATTTGTTATTGAAAATTTGGTAAATGTATATGTCGATTATCAATTAACTATTTATAGTCGTCAAGGAAACCTCATCTACCAAGGTGGAAATGATGAAGGATTATGGAATGGTATATCAAATAGAGGTTTATTATTTCAAGGGAATATTGTTCCTGTAGGCACCTATTTTTATGTGTTAATATTAAATGATTCTCGATACCCCGAACCATTTACAGGTTATGTTTATATAAATTATTAGAAGAAATCATTTAATAATTACAATAATTTACTTGACAAAAAGTTATATTTTTACTGAAATTATTAAAAACCATACCCTTGAAGTATTTATACAGTCTGGCGCTATTATTTTGCCTAATTTTTTTGAGCTCATGTAGAAATGATTTTGAAAGTTCTCCAAGTACTGGAAACTTATCATTTTCACAAGACACAGTATATTTAGATACTGTATTTTCTAACATTGGTTCTAGTACAAGAAATATAAAAGTTTACAACAGAAGTGATGATGATATTATTATTCCAACAATAAATTTAGAAAGAGGAGAATCTTCTGAGTATAGATTAAACGTTGATGGTTTACCTGGTAAATCTTTTGAAAATATTCAAATTCTTGCCAATGATAGTATTTTTGTGTTTGTTGAAACAACTATAAATATTGATGATTTTCCAAATCCAAATTTTGAGTTTTTATACGAAGATAGAATTCTATTCGATACGGGTGGAAACCAACAAGATGTTGACCTTGTTACTTTAGTACAAGATGCTGTATTTTTATATCCTCAACGATTTGATGACGGTACAACCGAAACATTAAATCTAGGTCAAGATCCTAATGATCCTGAGAATGACATATTAATTGAAGGATTTGTTTTAGAAGATTCTGAACTTAATTTCACGAATGAAAAACCTTATGTAATCTATGGCTATGCAGCTGTAGCAAACAATAAAACGATTAATTTTCAACCTGGAGCAAGAGTACATTTTCATGAAAATAGTGGGATGTTAGTTTCCGCAGGAGCAACAGTTAAATCAATAGGATTAGCTAGTAATGATCCTGAATTATTAGAAAATCAAATTATATTTGAAAGTGATAGATTAGAGCCAGGTTTTTCTGATATCCCAGGACAATGGGGAGCTTTATGGTTAACTGGTGGAAGTACAAATCATGAATTTGAATATACTACCATTAAAAACGGAACCGTAGGTATTTTAATGGAAGGACTTGATGGTACACAATCCTTATCGTTAAAAAATGTACAGATTTATAACAATTCTAATATTGGATTATTAGCTAGAAATAGTTTTGTAAGAGGAGAAAATGTAGTGATTAATAACAGTGGGCAAACATCAATGTCTTGTTCTTTTGGAGGAGACTATGAATTTAACCATAGTACGTTTGTAAATTATTGGTCCAATGGATTTAGATCTTTCCCTACTTTACAATTAGATAACTTTATCCAAACTGGAGAAACTACATTCGAAGTAAATCCGATGAATGCTACTTTTAACAACTGTATTATCTATGGAAATGAAAGAAGAGAGTTAGCTATTTTTGAAAATACAGATGAATCATTTGTATTTAATTTTAAAAATTGCTTACTAAAATTCGAAGATCCAAGTGGTGAATTTGAAGAGGATGAAAATTATCAATTCGAAGGGCCTTTATATTCAGGAACGGTGCGAAATATAGATCCAATGTTTTTTAATACTTCATTGAATGATTTCAATATTGAGAGCGATACTTCTGGAGCAGATGGAATAGGAGATGTATTTACAAGTAATCAAGTTCCTTTTGATCTTAACAACTTTCCAAGAAGCACATCATCTCCAGATGCTGGTGCTTATGAAAGTGTTATTTTCCCTGAAGACTAACAACATTAAATATATTGTATAAAAAAAAGCTTATCAATTGATAAGCTTTTTTGTTTTAAAAAATTTAAAAGTACTTATTATAGAACTCTAACGTTTACCGCGTTTAAACCTTTTTTACCTTCTTTTAATTCAAATTCTACATCATCACCTTCTCTAATCTCATCGATTAAACCTGAAATGTGTACGAAATGATCTTTGTCTACTCCTTCTTCTGTGATAAATCCGAAACCTTTAGTGTCGTTGAAGAATTTTACTGTTCCTTTACTCATTATAATATATTAAAAAATTTATTAGGTGCAAAGCTACGTTAAATTTAAATAAATTATGGTTTTTTCGTATTTATTTTAATTTCATAATAATCATGGATTATTAAAAAAAAATCTTACACAATAATAAATTGCGTAAGAAAATTCATTAAAAACAATTTTTTCAGGAATCAGGGAGTAATAAAAGCTTCTGTCATACCCTATCATTAAAAGATAGTTTCCTCACTTTAGCATGAAAGATAAATTAAATATACATAATTTTATTCATATGAAATAATCATAAAATTTTAAAAAAAGTTTACCTTCGTTTTATGATTAAAATGGTATTAATTGGCACTGGAAATGTAGCTAATCATCTTTATAAAGCTTTTGAAACCTCAAAAGAAGCTTCTTTTATTCAAGTCTTTGGAAGAAATAAAAAAGCATTAAAATCATTTTCAAAAAAAACAGCAACTAGCGATTCTTTAACCAAAATTAAAGAAGCCGATGTATATATTATCGCTATATCTGATGATGCTATTACTTCTTTCACCGAAAAATTACCGTTTAAAAATAGATTAGTAGTACATACTTCTGGAACAGTAGCAATGAATGTTCTTTCAGATAAAAATAGAAAAGGTGTTTTTTACCCTCTACAAACATTTACAAAAAATAGAGTCGTGGATTTTTCTAACATCCCTTTATGCATTGAAAGTGAAAATGCTTCCGATTTAAAACTTTTACAAAGAATAGGTGCTTCTATTTCTGAAAAAGTAGAAGAAATTAATTCCGAAGAAAGAAAAAAAGTGCACGTTTCAGCAGTTATCGTTAATAATTTTGTGAATCATTTATATTTTATTGGAAGTGATTTATTAGAAAAAAATAATTTATCATTCGATTTATTGAAACCTCTTATCTTTGAAACTGCTTTAAAGATGGAATCACATCAGCCAAAAGATGCACAAACAGGACCAGCAAAGCGAAATGACCTAAAGACAATCGAAAATCATTTAAATCAGTTAGAAGAAAGTCCATACAAAGACCTTTATATTCAACTTACAAAATCAATAATAGACACTCATGGAGAAAAATTATAAAGAATATTTACAAGATATAACCACCTTAATTTTCGATGTAGATGGTGTTTTAACAGACGGAACTATTATGGTTACTACAGAAGGTGAAATGTACAGAACCATGCATACGAAAGATGGTTATGCATTAAAAGCTGCTTTCGAACAAGGTCTTAATGTTTGTATAATTTCGGGAGGAAATAATGAAGGAGTTCGTGTACGTTTAAAAGGTTTAGGCCTTACAGATGTGTATTTAGGAGCTCATAATAAAACCGAAATAATGAGTGATTACCTTAAAAAGAACAATACCTCTTCTGAAAAGGTTCTATATATGGGTGATGATATTCCCGATTTATATGTAATGCAAGAAGTTGGTTTGCCGTGTTGTCCTCAAGATGCTGTACCTGAAATAAAATCTGTTTCTAAATATGTTTCTCATAAAAAAGGCGGAAAAGGATGTGTTCGTGATGTGATTGAACAAGTTCTAAAAGTGCAAGGAAAATGGCTAAAAACTGTGGACGCTAAGTACGATTAATTAAACCTATGGCTTTTTTAAAATTAATCAGATTTCAAAACTTATTACTAATTGCTTTTATGCAATTTTTAGTGAAGTTTGGATTATTCCATCCTTTTGGAGTAAGTACAACCTTAAGTACGTTCGAATTCATTTTGTTAGTGTTAGCTACTGTTTTTATAGCGGCTGGCGGAAATATAATTAACGACATTAATGATGTTTCTATAGATTTAATTAATAAACCAAAAAAAGTAATTATAGGTAAAAGTATTTCAGAAAAAACTGCGAACACCTTATATCTTATTGTTACAATTTTAGGAGTTGGTTTAGGTTTTTATCTTTCTAATTTAATAGAAAAACCAGGCTTTGCAGCAATTTTTATTATTATTTCAGCATTACTTTATATTTATGCTACTTACCTCAAATCTGTATTGCTTATTGGAAGCATAGTCATTTCAATTTTAGTTTCATTAAGTATTATTATTGTGGCATTGTTTGATGTTTTGCCTTCAACCACGTTAAGTAACCAATCCATACAGTCTATCGTTTTCGGAATTGTTTTAGAATATGCATTCTTTGCTTTTATCATAAACTTTATTCGAGAAATTGTCAAAGATATTCAAGATGTGGATGGCGATAAAAACGGTGACATCAACTCATTACCAATCGCAATTGGCAGAAAAAGAACTAGTTATATTATATTTGGGTTGGGAGCAATTACCGTTATTCTCGTTGTTTTATATATGTATATGCATTTATATAATATTCAATTAGCAATGCTATACTTTTTATTCTTAATTGTTGCTCCTCTACTCTATTTTTGCATTAAATCTTGGACGGCAGAAACTAAAAAGGAATTTGCTTTTTTATCTGGATTATTAAAATTAATTATGCTCTTCGGAATTTGTTCCATACTATTATATAAATATGTAATCATTCATTAATGCTTTCAGAAAAATTAAAAAATTATTCAATCATTCTAGCTTCTGGATCTCCAAGAAGGCAAAACTTTTTTAAGGAACTAGCTTTAGATTTCACAATCGATGTTAGAGAAGTCGATGAAAAGTATCCAACTCATTTAAAAGGAGCAGAAATAACAGATTACCTTTCAATATTAAAAGCGAATGCTTTTAGTAATTTATCTGAAAGAGAAATTGTTATCACAAGTGATACTATTGTTTGGCATAATGAAAAAGCAGTTGAAAAACCTAAAAATGCTAATGAAGCAAAAGAAATGTTAGCATCTTTAAGTGGATCAATGCATGAGGTATTCACATCTGTTTGTTTTACGAGTAAAAACTTTCAGAAAGTTGTAAATGATACTACTAAGGTGTGGTTTAAAGACTTAACTGATGATGAAATAGACTATTATATTTCTAAATACAAACCTTTCGATAAGGCTGGTAGTTATGGTATTCAAGAATGGCTAGGGTATATTGCAATACATAGAATTGAAGGGTCTTTCTTTAATGTAATGGGGCTACCAACTCATTTAGTTTATAAAACGCTTGTAGAGATTGTAGATTAAAAGTTAAAAATACCCTAAACCGTTTACGCACTTTTTGAAAAAAGGTATCTTTGAAAAGACACCAATCAATACTATTTTTATGCGTAAAATAATACCTTCAGTATTTATATTTTTTATTTGCATCACTTCACTATTTGCTCAGCAACCTAATAAACCAACAGCTTCTGAAATTTTTCATGACCTTCAAAAGCTAAACTTTTTAGGTTCTGCATTATATATTGCTGCTCATCCCGATGATGAAAACACTCGATTAATTTCTTTTTTAGCAAATGATATTCATGCTAGAACTGCATATTTATCTATTACCAGAGGAGATGGTGGGCAAAACTTAGTTGGTCCAGAAATTAGAGAATTATTAGGTGTTATAAGAACTCAAGAATTGTTAGCTGCTAGAAGAACTGATGGCGGGCAACAATTTTTTACAAGAGCTAATGATTTTGGTTATTCAAAACATCCAGATGAAACTTTAGCAATTTGGAATAAAGACGAAGTACTTAAAGATGTAGTTAAAAACATTAGAAGATTTAAACCCGATGTTATTGTAAATCGATTTAATCATAGAAATCCAGGTACAACTCATGGACATCATACTTCTTCAGCAATGCTAAGTGTAGAAGCTTTTGATTTGGTTGGAAACAATTCTATCTACCCAGCATCTGCAAATGAATTTGGAACATGGCAACCAAAAAGATTATTTTTCAATACATCATGGTGGTTTTACGGAAGTAGAGAAAAGTTTGCTGAAGCAGACAAATCTAACCTTGTTGAAGTTGAAACGGGTAACTACTACCCTGCTCTAGGGTTATCGAATGGTGAAATTGCTTCACTTAGTAGATCAATGCATAAATCACAAGGGTTCGGAAGTACAGGAACTAGAGGAAGTCAAACTGAATATTTAGAGTTTTTAAAAGGTGATTTTCCAGAAAATAAAAAAGATATTTTTGATGGCATTAATACAACTTGGTCTCGATTAGATAATGGTCAAGCGATTGGTTCTATTTTAAAACCTTTGGAAGAAAACTTTAATTTTAAAGATCCTTCAAAAATGATTCCTGAGCTTATGAAAGCTTATGATTTGATTGTGAATCTTCCAAATGGACATTGGAAATCAATTAAATTAAAGGAAATTGGAAACATCATAGCTAAATGCACTGGGCTTTTCCTTGAAGCAGTTGCAAATGAGCAAAATGTAAATCCTAAAGGAAATCTAAAAGTAACGATTGAAGCAATTAATCGATCTAATGCTTCAATACAACTAGGATCAGTAACTTCTCCTTGTATTGCTTTCCCTTCTTCCTTTAAAGCTACAGAATTAAAACCTAATAATAAATACAACCTTGAAAGTACTGATAATACATTCAATGGAACAAGTTATAGTACCTGTCTCTTATACACATCTGACGCTGCCGACGAACTC
>JAHRWC010000154.1 GCA_019090365.1 Flavobacteriaceae bacterium | reverse complement strand
TTAGCTCTGTAATAATCTTAAAATCAGATAATTCGGGTAATTTTATTTTAATTTTTTGAAGTTCTAACTTAAATTCTTCTTTAGAAATTGTATGGTAGAGATCAATATGTTTTTCTTCAAGTGTTTCGCGGTAAAAATTGAGGTCTTCTTCCCATTTTTCGACTCTAGTATTTTGAGAATTAGCGGTAGTTATGAAGCTTACTAAAAGAATTAATAAAAGCGCCTTTTTTTTCATTTAATTTTTTTTATCTATTTCAAAAATATAAAATTCTGAGCTTGTTATATTTTATTTTTATCATTCAATTATTTTAAATTAAGTTATGGTGCATATCATTTATTGCTTCAATTATAGTATTACCATAACCTCTTGTAATGATGTAACCTTCATGATCAACTAAATTTACAATGTGTTCTCCATTATTAACTTCAAACATTAAATGTTCAAGTGCTGTTATATTAATATCTTCCATTTTATTTTCTAACTGTGTTCCATTCATAATAATTGGCTTATTTCTTAGACAAATGTGCGATGTAATTAAAAGGCTACGGGCTTAGCTTTCAAGGACAAAATATAAAGGGGTTCTAGCTTATAAGGTAACACTAGTCACGCCCTATAAATATTGCTGTTTGTCGGTATTTAATTATTTTTAAAAATAGGGTATGAGTATACAAGCAAAGGCTGCTATTTTCATTTATGCAATGAAAAAATTCTGTAAGAGTCATACCCCTTTGTCATTAATAACATATCAATTTAATTTTTAATAAATTGATTCTTTACTGGCTCGCCATTTTCAATAAAAGTATCGTTGGCATAATAATTTAAAAATTGAGCAGGTAAACCATCACCATTAAATGGATCTGCTGTGTTTTGCAAATGATAATGTAAATGAGGCTCACTTGAATTACCGCTATTTCCAGCTTTCCCTAATTCCTGCCCTTTTACAACATTATCTCCAATCGACACTATTATTGATCCTTTTTTGAAATGCGCTAAGATTGAAAATTCACCATTTTCATGATCAATTATTACACGATTACCTGTTGGGGTATCTTGATTAAACTGCCCAGGAATATTATCTTCAATATTATTTATTATATCAATGATTTTTCCATTTCCAGGTGCGTTTAAAGCTTTTCCGAAGCAATAATAGTCGTCATTTTGAGAACCATTCCCAGCATGTGTGCTTCCATTAATTTTTTGGACAATATCAAGGGCAAACCTCTGCTCTCTATATTCTGCATGGTAATTATCACTTACATTATGTCCTCCCCAAAAAACCCACCATTCATCATTGAAAGGGAGTTCTAACGCAGTCTTTGTTTCATAATCTAAATAATTACTAGGATATGCATCAGGTAAATCATCACTTGAACAACTAGCTGTTAAAAATAGAATTGTCATTATAATTATACTACTAACTAATTTTATCATTTTTTCTTTATTTATTATTATATATTTAAGTTTAATTCAATAGAAAGTCTATAGCTTCTAAAACTAACTGAGGTTCTTCAACATGAATATAATGTCCACTGTTTTCAGTAATAACTTGGGTAAAATTTGATAAGCCTTTTTCAAGTGAAGCATGTGAATCTATCCAACGTTTTGCATTCTCTGGAAACTCTAGACGATCTCTAACACTTGTAAGTACTATAGTAGGTACATCTGGTAAAGGCTCTAAGTTTCCTAAAATTTCGAAGTTTTCAATTAATTGAGCGTATTCATTTGCAATTTCTGGTCTCCCTTCTCCTAGAAAAAAATCAACTCCAGCATCTTCTGCTACTTGTGTTACTACTTCAAAATCTTCATGACTAGGGTCTACAAATAATAATGCTTCTACCATTTCTGGATGTTGTACTGCATAATATCGAACCACTGCGCCTCCCAAAGAATGCCCTACAAGAATTACGCGATCATTTTGTGATTTGCTTAATATAACTTGATGAAGATCCTCAGCTAACTGAATAATATCTCTATCGTTATTAGCAAGCTCAGATGGTGCATATCCTGCTCTATTATATGCGATAACTTGATTCTCTTCAGAAAGACCTAAAAGTTGATACCAAACCTCGTAATCATCACCAAGACCAGATTCGAAGACTAGCGTGTGATTTCCTTCACCTAAAGATTCTGTATATAAATTGTATTCACCAACGTCAACCATATTCGTGTCTTTTGGAGTATTGTCGTCATCATTACTACATGATGTAATTAACAATAGTGAAACTATTGCTAACATTAATGTGTTCATTTTACTTTTAATTGTTTTCATTGTGTTCATTTTTATTATTGATTAATTAATTGAAAGTGCTAAAGTATTCCCTGTCTATAGTTATAAAGGAATTAGCCTATAAGTAAGGTGTACGGGTTTATAAGGAAGCACTTAACATCGTTGATTGTCAGGCTATTATGATATTTGTTTAAATATGAGCCAGAGGTCGTGTTCAAAATAATTTGATTTTTAATTGTTGTTTTCATGACTAAATAGTTTTAATATTAATTCGGAAACAAAACTGCAAGATTATTACATGTCATATTGGGAGTGTAGATGAACAGGGAGGTTATAAGGAGCTTTACTATATATTTAAGGATAAATAATATTCATCATCTAAATAGTTGGTTCTGTCTACAAATGGATGGGTTTGGTCGCTAGTCAATAGTAACTATTGTTGTTTGATTACTTTTGTAGTATTAAAAATGAATTATGAGTTTTTTAAAAAATATTGCTGAATCAATTCAACAAAATAGGGCAATACAACACTTAGTATTTTGGTTTGCAATTATGTTAATTGCTATTCCAAAAAGGCTTTTAGATATTGAAATGCCATTTCTTATATCTTTTGTTGGTGATGTTTGTTTGATAATTCCACAAATATTAGCTTCTTATTTTACAGCATATATTATCTTTTCAAAATTATTGCTAAAAAGAAAGTATTTGATTTCGATACTTCTATTAATTGTTTCTGCTTATGTTGTTTCAGTTATTGGTAGAATTATAATCGTTTATATTGGCGAGCCATTGGTTAGAGTAGCTCCTTTTGAACAAGAATCTTTTGTCGAAATATTAGTTGATATAAGGTATTTGGCCCTAGCTTATGTGATAGACATTTATACTATTGTATTTGTTTTTCTTTTTGTGAAATACTTCAAGAATTATAAAGATGTAAAAGAAAAAGAACTTGCCTCTAAAAGTGAAAAAGTTGCAGCCGAATTAAAAACATTGAAGGCGCAATTAAACCCTCATTTTCTATTCAATACATTAAATAATATTTATGTTTTATCGTTAGAGAACTCTCCAAAAGCGCCAAAATCTATAGAGAAATTATCTAAAATATTAGACCATGTTTTATACAGATGCAATAC
>JAHRWC010000153.1 GCA_019090365.1 Flavobacteriaceae bacterium | reverse complement strand
TTAAAACCTAGTATCATTAGAATAGTTTCGCTTTTAAAACCACAAATGAAATATTTCGTTATATTTTTAACAGCCTTACTCCTATTCTATTCTTGTAATAAGGATGATACAGAAACCTCATTAGAAATTGGTGAAGAATGGATTGATAGTTCTACAAGAGTTCTATTTATTGATACTTTAACAATCAAATCTTCAACTTTTAAATTCGATTCTATTGTTGTTACCGAAGCAAATCGTTTTTTAGTGGGTTCTTATCAAGATCCAGTATTTGGAACCACTAAAAGTGAAAGCTATATTCAATATTATCCTTCTGATTTTGATTTTGATGATGAGGAAGTTTTCGATTCTATTGCTCTTATTTTAAGATACGACACCTATTATTATAATGATACTATTCCCATACAAAATATAACTGTTCATGAAGTATTGGAAGATATTGAACCATCTGAAGATGATGATCTTTACTATAATATCATGAGTTTTCCATACAATGAAAACCCAATAGCAAATCATTCATTTCATCCTTTACGTAATAAAAAAGACTCAATCCATATCAGTTTAAGTAATGACTATGGAGAACAGATTTTTGATAAGATCTTAGATAATGATTTTGATTCCCCCAATGATTTTTTAGATGATTATAAGGGAATCTTAATTCGCCCAAATGATAACAATACTTGCGCATTAGGATTTAGGTTATCTAGTTTTATACGATTATATACTAAAATAGTTGATGACTCAGGAGATATAGAGATCGTTCATGATTTTCCTTTCAATTCTAATAATTCATTTAATCACTTTTCAAGTAATGATGAAGGCACTCCATTTGAACAAATAGAGAATCAAGAAACATTTTTAGAAAGTAGTAATACTTTTAATTCAAGTTATATACAATCAGGGATCGGCTTAACTACAAGGTTCGATGTGCCGTATATAGAACATTTAGATGAAATTCCTGGTGATGGTATAATTATAGATGCTAATGTTATTCTCTCATTGAAAGAAAATTCTGAAAATCTTTCGGTGAGAGATACTCTTAATTTCTTTGTTGTAAATGAAAAATCTGAATTTTTATCTTCCATTTTAAGCCCAGCTGATAATTCTCAAGTCTATGGAACTATTGAGGAAGAAAATGATGAATTCAATGTTTTAAAATACAAAATACCTATCAAGCAATTTTTAGAATATAAATTAGATAATGATATACATGAAGAAATTTACTTAGCAGTGTACTCTAGTCAATTTAACTCCTCATTTGATAGGTATATTTTCTACGGAAATGGAGCTTCAGAAAACAATTCAATAAAATTAGAACTCACTTATGCCTTTTATAATGAAGAATAAAACTCTTTGCTTCTTTTTATGCTTAATTTCTACTGTTGAAGCATATACACAATCTAATAATTTATCAAGTTCTCCTTATTCATTGTATGGTTTAGGGCTAAAAAATGAACTCAGTACAGGTGCAAGTAATGCCTTAGGCAAAACTGGAATTGCTCATAAATCGAATGAGTTTATAAATAATTTAAACCCAGCATCCTTAAGTTCAATACCTTCAAATCGATTTTTATTTGATGTAGGTGTAAACTTTCAGAAGGAGACATTACAAGAGAATTCTAATGAAGAGCCAAGGTTTAATGCTAACTTTTCTAATATGGCATTTGCATTTCCTATTACAAAAAAATCTGGTTTTGGAATTACATTAATACCATTTACTAATGTTGGTTATGATATTTTAGGATTAGAAACTGAAATTGAAGGTAGTAATGATATTTTTACAAGCACTATTTTTGGTTCGGGAGGATTAAATGAAATAAAAGCTAGTTATGGATATGCCTTAACAGATAAGTTGAGCCTAGGTCTTAATGCATCCAACTTATTTGGAAAAATTGATGAAAATGAAACTGATATTTTTGAAAATACCATTCTAAATATAACAGAAGAAAATTTTTATAACGGTTTTAGAATTGGTGGAGGTTTTCAATATAGCGTGAAAGATAATATAACAGTAGGGGGAATTATAAACTTGCCTACCTATTTAAAAGGAGATCAAACAAAAACAACCTCATTATTATATTACGAACCTATTATCACAGAAGAAGATATTGATTCATTTAAACTTCCTTTAGAACTAGGGGTTGGATTTCAAACCATAATTAATAAAAAACTTCTATTAAACCTTGATCTTAAGCGTAATTTCTGGGATAGTACCAATCAAGAAGATAACATTGGTACCTATGTAGATCAAAGTATCATAGGATTTGGTGCAGAATATACTCACAACAAGAATGGACATAAATATTGGCAGCGCATACGATTTCGCTCTGGCTTTAATTTTGATAATGGAAACCTTGCAATAAATGATAACCGTGTAAATAATACAGCTTTTACTATAGGCTTAGGTTTACCATTTAAAAAATCATCAAGTTCAATGATTAATATAGGATATACCTATGGACAGAAAGGACAAATCACAAATGGTTTAATTCAAGAAAATTACCATCAAATTTCTGTGAACTTAAGTTTAGAAGGTATTTGGTTTTTAAAGAGGTACTTGGATTAAACAAGTATTTTAATTTTGGCACTTTAATTGTATATAGTTAATGAACACTAAATCATTGACATATGCGAAACAAGAACACAAAACCACAATTGAATGCTGGAAGTATGGC
>JAHRWC010000152.1 GCA_019090365.1 Flavobacteriaceae bacterium | reverse complement strand
TTTAGATTCATCCTGATTATAAAAGTTAGGAAATGGATCAACCATAATAGTTCCAAACATCGGTAATTTCGGATCGTGCTTTAGATTGAGTTCTTCTAATACTTGAACTACTTCTGAATAGGGTTCATTATTAATAGTACCTCCATCCACATCGGTGAAGTTGAAAAAATCATCTTTAATTTTAATATCTATGGCTGATTTGCTTTCATCATCAATCTGAAGATTACGTAAAATACAGTTTTTAATATATTCTTTGGAAAGTTGACTTTCAAAATGCCTAGCTGCTAAACCTATTGGAAAGGCACCCGTTGCTTTAGTACAAAGCTTTAATAGCTCTTTTGATTCCTCTTTATAAGGATCAAATTCTAAATAAACATCTTTGTCTTTTGTTTTATCATATTTAAATTTGAAGTGAGCAATGATCATATGCTCATTCATGCGATGCCCTGGAGAATAAGGAAAGTTAGCAGAAGAAATATGGTCAAAATTAAATTCGAATGGGATTCCACGTAAACTGCAAAGAGTAACTAACACTCGTACATCTTCAGAAATATACTTCGGGCGTTCTCTTTTTTCTTCTTTAGGAACTAATTCATTAAAAACTTTATCTGCAATTTTATCTATAGGTTCAGAATTTAACAGCGAAGGAATTCCGTCTTTATTATTTTCGAAATCATTGGTGTATAACATTTTTTCAAATGTTTTCACATTTGTATCATCATCTAAAAGCACCCAGCTATCATACAAAATATTCCCAGTTGCTACATCTGAAGGTTCTTTTACAGGAGGCATTTTAGAATAGGTCGATAAAGCAGTAATCATTCCAACCATTCCACCAGCTGAAGCGCCACCGAAAGCGTCTATACAAACATCATGAAGCGGAATTTTTTCTTCATAACTAGTTAACTTTTCATTGCTAGCTATTTTGGCTCTGATAATTGTTTTTTGTTCTTCCCAAAGCTCCAAAATTTCTATTAAATAATCTATAAATCCCGCAGTATATGCACCTGCTGATACAGCACCTGCCATGGTAATTCCTAAATGAAATGTTTTATCTTTTGATGTTGTTCCCATGTTATATTATTTAAAAATTATTTAACCGAAAAGATTGCTTTATGAATAAAACATAAAGGTAGAATTTAAATGAGTTTTAATCAATAGGGTTTTACCTGAATATTTTATGTAATTCAAAAAAAACTCTATTTAGAATAAATATTAATTCTAAAATTAGATTCTAAATACGCTTATAATTAGTAATTTAATCCTCAAAATAATTCAACTTATTTAATGGAAAACCAACCAAAACAGATGAAAAAGTTTGGCACCTTTGGAGGTGTCTTTACTCCTACGTTACTTACAATATTAGGAGTTATCATGTACTTGCGTCTTGGTTGGGTTGTTGGTAATGCAGGACTTCTAGGTGCTTGGTTAATTATCATTATATCTTTTCTAATAACACTGTGTACAGCGCTTTCTATGTCTGCCATTACAACTAATATTCGTATTGGGGCTGGTGGAGCTTATGCAATTGTTTCACAAGCTCTAGGATTAGAAGTTGGTGGAAGTTTAGGGATTCCAAGGTATATTTCACAAGGCTTAGCTGTAACCATGTACATCTTTGGTTTTAGAGAAGGTTGGCTAGGTATTTTTCCAGATCACAATGCATTTCTAGTAGACATTATTGTTTTTGGAGTACTTTTTACAATAGCTTATATCAGCGCAAATTTGGCAATCAAAACCCAATTTATAATCATGGGAATTATTATCCTCTCCTTAGTTTCAATCGTAATTGCAGCCTATGAAGGATCTATGGTAATTCCAACAAATGAAGCTTTAAGTTGGGGCTCATTTAAAGGATCAATAGAAAATAAGTTTAGCGGCAGTAATTTTTGGGTCGTCTTCGCTGTATTTTTTCCCGCTGCTACAGGAATCATGGCTGGTGCAAATATGTCGGGTGAATTAAAGAACCCAAAAAAAAGCATTCCAACAGGAACTTTATGGGCAATTGGAGTGAGTTTTATCATTTATATGGTGCTTGCATTTTGGATTTCAAGAAGTGCAACTGAACATGAATTGATCAACAATTATTATATCATGGTTGAGAAGGCTTATTTCGGACCCTTGATTATTGCAGGAATATTAGGTGCCACTTTTTCATCTGCATTAGCATCTATTGTTGGCTCATCACGTATTTTATTTGCTATGGGTGAGCATAAGGTACTTCCCTATTCCAATTTTTTATATGGACAAAGCAAAAGCGGACAGCCAAGAAATGCTATGCTAGTTACAGGTATTTTAATATTTCTAACATTGTTATTAAGAAATTTAAATGTTGTAGCGCCTTTAGTTACACTCTTCTTTTTGATAACCTATGCAATGATAAATATTGTCGTAATCATTGAGCAGAGACTAGGATTGATTAGCTACCGACCAATTTTTAAAATAAAAAAATGGGTGCCTTGGATGGGTTTAATCTCTTCAGTTTTTGCAATGTTCATTATCAATCCAACGGTTAGTTTGGTTTCTATAATGATCGTATTAATGGTGTACTGGTACTTATCTAGACAAAATTTAGAAACTCCATTTGAGGATGTACGTTCTGGATTATTTGTTTCTTTTGCTGAATGGGCAGCTAAGCATACTTGGGGTATGAAAAAGATGCAACAACGTGCTTGGAAAGCAAATTTAATGGTTCCTGTGAGAGATGTAAATGGTTTAAAAGGTTCGTTTGAGTTTTTAAGAAATATTGCCAAACCGAAAGGTTCAATAAAGCTATTAGGGATTCAACCTTTTTCTGAAACAAGTACACTTGCATCAGACTTAGAAGAAATTTCAGCTGCCTTTAGACAGAAAGATGTGTTTTCTTCTTCTACTGTAATTCATACAGATGAATATGCAAATGGCATTAACTATGGAAGTCAAGCCTTACAAGGAGCTTTTTTTAGGCCAAATATTATCTTTTTAAACTTTCAGAATCATGATAATTATGAAACTGAGTTACGTCCCGTTATTAAAGAATCTATTCGCTTAGAAATTGGAGTACTTCTATATGTATCACATCCAACAGCTCTTTTAGGGCAACGAAATATCATTAATGTTTGGGTAAGTGATCGCCAAGGCAATTGGAACTTAGGATGGGATATTGGAAATTTAGACCTTTCAATATTAGTTGCCTATAAACTTAAAATGAATTGGAATGCTCAAATAAGATTGATTACAGTTATTTCAGATCCAAACGAGGAGAAAAATGCCAAAGAGTTTTTAAGCTCTTTAATTAGCCTTGCAAGGCTTCCACAAACCTTAACTGAAGTTCATGTAGGTGATTTTAATACAATTGTTAAAAATGCTCCTACTGCCGATTTAAATATATTTGGGATGCATGAAGACCTTCAGTTTGAGTTTGTCAATAAAATCACTTTAAAAACAAATAGCTCTTGCTTATTTGTAAAAGACTCTGGTCATGAAAGTATTTTGGCATAAAAAAAAGAATAATACCTAAATGAATTAGGCATTATTCTTTAATAAATTAAAAAACTAAATTCTTTTTTAATCTTGTTTTATAGCTTTTACATGCGCAAAAACTGAAACTCCATTAATAACAGCTTCTTCAACTGAATCGGTCATTTTTACACCAACAACTGAGTTTACTTCTCCAAACGGTGAAATAGAAATAATTGTAAATGCTTTATTATCATCAGTTATCGCACTTAAATGAATAATATTTCCTGTTTTGCTAACACCTTTTATATCTAGGTATCTATTATCACTTGTAAATGCTTTTATAGTTAATAATTTACCTTTTTCTGTAATAGCCATTACAGGATAATATTTATCATTCCCTGTTGGTAATATTACTTTTATAGGAAATTGCTTATCATTTACTATAGCTTTTACATTTAGTACACTTGTACTTTCTGAAGATTGTATTGCTTTTACATCATAAATGTTTCCCTTTTTATCAACTGCTTTTACTTTTAAAAGTTGAGCTTCAGGTCTGAATGCTTTTACATGCCAAAATAAATCATTTGTTATTTCAGTTTCAGGCTTAATTAATTCTGAACGATTTTCATTTTTTATCTGTGCAAAACCACTCGTTGACACTAAAATTAAAAGAATAAATAATCCACTAATTTTTGAAAAATTCGGAATTCGATCAATTGTTTTCATGTTATTTAATTTTATACTCAAATTTATGGATTAAGCCTACAAATTAATATGATAAAAGTCATCGTAGATAATGAATTTTTCTAAATATAAAAGTGAGAATTAAACATTCTCACTTTTATGTATTATTAAATAATTTTATGATATTCTATTTTTGACTTATAGCTTTAAGATGCGCAAAAATGGAAACTCCATTTATTACAGATTCTTCATCTGCATCAATCATCTTCACACCTTTTACAGTGTTTACTTTTCCTTTAGGAGAAACAGCTACAATGTTATAGAAATCTGAGTCGCTTGTAATTGCCCGCATATGGATAATATTTCCAGTTTTACGAATTCCTTTAACATCTAGATAAGTACCATCTTCTGTGATAGCTTTAATTTCAAGTAAATTACCATTTTCATCAATAGCCTTTGCTGGGTAATACATCTCATTGTCTTTAGCAATTAATTTTATGGGCAATACTTTATTTTTAAATAACACTTTTACATTTAAAATTTTAGTGTCTGGAGAATCCTGAATTGCTTTAACATCATAAACATTACCTGCTTTATCAATAGCTTTTATTTTAAGTAAATTATCATCAGGTCTATAAGCTTTCACACTCCATAAAACATCTTCTTGGATTTGTGCTTCAGGCTTATTAAGGTCAGTTTTTTTATTGGTTAAAACCTGTGCATTGGCATAAGAAAATGCAAATAAAAAGAATATTAAACCAATAAATTTTGAGGCTAGTTTTGCTTTTTTGATTGTTTTCATCTTTCAGAATTTTAATTACATAAAGTTATGCAAGAATCCTTAGTAAAAGGATGATAAAAATCATGATATATACTATTTCAGAAGAGCCAAAATAGAGTGTTTATTATAATTTAAAACACATTAAAAATGACAAGAGCATATAAGAAAAAACGAACAAAACGTAGCAATCCAAATAACAAGTAATTTGTAAACTTATAATGAATAATACCCGCTGCTATACTTGTAATTGAAAAAGGAATTGGCAATAAGGCTCCAACAACAATTAAGAAGCCACCCCATTTTCGAATCATCTTAATATGTTTACTCATTTTCCCTTCTAAATAATTATAGATACGTGGGATTTTAGAAATAATTTTACCCATAGTATAAGATAATATTCCGCCAAAATAAGACAGGAAAGCAAGCACTGTAAGGTATATTACTGGATGAGAAGTTTTAGCTGCCCAAGCAATAAATATTTCGGGAGGAATTAAACCTAAAAAAGTTTCAGAAGTAAAAAATATTGCTAAAATAGATAGAGGACTGTAGGTTGATATAATGGTTGCAAACAGATCATTAAAATCAACTACAAATTCGTGTACTAACCATAAACTTATTACTAAAATTAAAATAGGTACAATTGACTTTCGTATACTATTTTTCACAAAACGATAAAACCCTGTATATGAGTAATACTGGTGCAACAATCTGAATCTAGATTTTTTAGTATTTTGTTTAGGATTTGGGTTCATTAGAATTTTGAAATATTACTTCTAAAAGTGAGCAAATATAATACATCATAGCAATATTTAATGCGACTTTAACATTCTTATTAGAATAATATATAAACTTCTATAACTTTATAAAAGAATAGCTATATTCACTGCTTCTTTATTTTAGCGACTTCGCAAAAAATAATCATGCCAGAAAAAAATAAATTTGGAACATTTGCAGGGGTGTTTACACCTTCCCTATTAACAATTTTAGGGGTAATTATGTACATGCGTTTAGGCTGGGTGGTTGGTAACGCCGGTCTTATTGGTGCTATCATTATCATTATTATTGCTCATGTTATTGCTGTTACTACGGGCTTAAGTGTTTCTTCTGTAGCTACTGATAAAAAAATTGGAGCTGGAGGAATTTATTATGTGCTCTCCAGAAGTATGGGAATTCCCATTGGAGGCTCCATAGGAATAGCTTTATATGTTGGAACTGCATTCTCCATAGCTTTGTATTTAATTGGTTTTTCTGAAAGTTTTAATGCTTATTTTGGGTTTGGTACAAGCATAGATGATTTACGTTTTACAGGAACAATTGCTCTTGTATCACTTACTGCATTAGCATTAATCAGTACTTCAGTTGCTCTAAAAGCTCAATACATCATATTAGCTGCAATCATACTTTCATTAGTTGCTGTTTTTCTAGGGACTTCTGAAGCTGCTCCACAGACAATTGCATTGTTTTCTACGGAAGGTTCTGTCCCGATGGAAGTAGTATTTGCTATATTTTTTCCCGCAGTTACCGGATTTACAGCAGGTATTGCAATGAGCGGTGATCTGAAAGATCCAAAAAGATCAATTCCAAGAGGGACATTATATGCTATTGGAGTTGGACTTATAGTGTATATTATTCTTGCAATATTTTTGGCTGTTACTGTAGATTCAGAAGTATTAAAATCTGATTATAATATCTTAATGAAAATTGCATTGTTTGCTCCAGCTGTAGTTGCAGGAATTTGGGGAGCTACACTTTCTTCAGCTTTGGGAGGTATTTTAGGTGGGCCTAGAATACTACAAGCTATGTCGATTGATAAAGTTACGCCAAAGATTTTTAGTAAAGGAAAAGGGGCAAATAATGAGCCAGTTAACGCATTGTTTATGGTGTTCTTTATTGCTGAAGCAGGAATTTTAATTGGTGAATTAGACGTTATTGCTCGAGTGGTTTCTATGTTTTATTTAACTGCATATGGATTTATAAATATTTCTTATTTTCTTGAAAGTTGGGCAAATCCAGATTTCCAACCCTCTTTTAAGATAAAACGTTGGATTGGTTTACTTGGTTTTATT
The DNA here is from genome assembly GCA_019090365.1 of Flavobacteriaceae bacterium. Taxonomy (GTDB): domain Bacteria; phylum Bacteroidota; class Bacteroidia; order Flavobacteriales; family Flavobacteriaceae; genus Marifrigoribacter. The sequence goes on along the minus strand of JAHRWC010000152.1, from coordinate 4,096 downwards.
GCATGCTTTATTGTGATGTTTAAACTCGATATGATTGCTATGTTTGGAGCATTAGCAGTTATTGGAGGATTGTATTTTTGGTTACAACGAAAGGAAGTGAAAATTCAATCAAACGATGTATGGCGGAGTGTTTGGGAAAATGTAGTTAACAAAGGGCTAAAAAAGATTGACTCACAAGATGTTGAAAACACTAATTGGAATCCAAATATTATTTTATTTAGTGGTAGAAGTGATCATCAAAAATATTTATTAGAATTAGGTAAAACAGTTTCAGGGCGAACTGGAGTTGTTACTAATTTTAAATTAATATTAGATAAGGAAAACAAAAAGCCACTGAAAAAAACTGAACAAGTTGTTCATGATGAAAATTTTAAAGAACTAGGGATTTTTGCACGGCAAATTAAAGTTGATAATATTTACCAAGGGATTACAAATATTGCTTCATCCTTTGGTTTTTCAGGAGTTGAGCCTAATACTATAATGATGGGTTGGCCAAAAGGAATGGAAAGTTCTGTAGAATATTCCAAAATGACAGAAACTCTTTTGCACCTAGATTACAATTTGTTGTATTTAGATTTTGATAGAAAAGCAAAATTTGGAAAATACCATACGGTCGATTTATGGTGGCGTGAAACTGATAGTAAAAATGCAGAAATGATGTTGAACATTGCTCGTTTTATTATAGCAGCACCTAAATGGAATAACACCAATATTCGTGTTTTGTTTGTAAACAATAACAATGTTAAGGAAGATATTCTCTACAAAAAAATAACAAGATTAGTAAATGATTTACGCGTAAATGTTGCCATTAAAATCATTAATAATGCTGTTGAACAAACCCCATTCTATGCAATTATAGAAAGTGAATCTGCTAAAACAGATTTAACGATAGTAGGTATTCCTAATTATAAAATTGAAAAACAAGCTGAGTTTGTATTAAAAACAAACAATCTTTTCGAAACGATAGGTTCTACCCTATTAGTTAAGGCTGCAAATAATTTTAATGAATTAGATTTAGATTTAATTCAAGAAGAAAAAGAAGAATAAATGGAAAAAACAGTTTCAGAAGCAATAGCATATCGTAGGTCTGTTCGAGTTTATAAAAATGATTCAATCGATACCGAAAAAGTAAAACAATGTCTCGTCAATGCTAGCCTTGCTCCTACGAGCAGTAATCTTCAATTGTGGGAATTTATTCATATTACTAATGAAAAGCTTATTAAAAAGCTTAGTAAAGCTTGTTTCGATCAAAATGCTGCTAGAACAGCAAAACAATTAGTGGTTGTTGTAGCTCGTAAAGATTTATGGTCAAAAAGAGCAAAAGCAAATATTGATTTTGTGAATACCCAATTTTCTGATGTTGATATTAACTCTAAAATGGAGAGGCGTAAAAAAATGGCGCTTAATTATTATGGAAAAATAATTCCATTTACATATTTTGATTTCTTTGGAATCTTTGGCTGGATTAAATATTTCATATTTCAAATAGTAGGTTTGTTTCGCCCAATATACCGACAAGTTAGAAATAGTGACATGCGAATTGTAGCACATAAAAGTGCTGGATTAGCAGCTCAAAACTTCATGAATAGTATGGCTGCAATTGGATATGATACTTGTCCTATGGAAGGCAGTGATACTCTAAGAGTAAAACGAATTTTGGATCTTCCGTATGGAGCTGAAATAAATATGATTATATCTTGTGGTATTAGAGACGATTCTGGTGTTTATGGCAAAAGATTTAGAATTCCTTTTGAAGAAATTTATACAAAAAAAGATTAAAAAAAAAATGACTCGCACTAAAAGTGAGAGCCATTTTACATACTAACCAAATATTAAATTATTTTCCTTTCTTACTTTTCTTGTCAGTAGGTTTTATCTTTTTATTTATTGAAGTACTTCCTCTTTTACTCTCTTTTTCTTGTCGTGCCTTACTAATAATAGCTTTCATTTCACTTATATTCTTAGTTCTAGGCTTCACATATTTTGTTTTTGCTAAATTATTTTCAAATGGTTGTAAAGGGTCTAATCCAAAACGATGGTCTTGGAAAAAACGACGCTTAGCAGTAACTCTATACGAAAATGTGATATTAGAATTTCCATGCTGTTTCTCTTTTACTGTAAATCCTTTTCCATCAGAATCTGGTATAAAAAACAAACCATTACAATCACCTTGTTCCTGTAAAAATACATGCATAGGATGGTTACCGTCTATAAATACAGCATCACTATATAATTCATCAAAAGTTATATGAACAGTTCCATTTATTAATGTTGCTTGCCCAAAGTCTTCAAACCAAATTTCTGGACTTTCCATTGCATATACTAATTGATTACCATTTTTAGTAGGTATTGAAGCCGATTTAGTACCAGTTATCGCATGATTACCATCAAAATATCCAGCAAACCCTGTAGAAACATTGTAATTTAAACCATAGATTCCTATTGCTGTTGGAAAATTTGCACCTCCATAAACTCCCATATCATTCGTTTCACCAAACGCACTACCTGTGGTAGGCATATCTGCCTCATCTGTAGCCCAACCAATTCCAGCTACAGCAGCTCCCCAAAATGCATAATCTCCTTTCACTCCTATCTCATGATCTCCAAATGTGACACTTTCACCAAAAACTCCTGATGAACCAATATCATTCACAGAATTAGTTACTCCATGAACTCCATAGGTTTCTTTTAAAGTTGTTCCGAAGTTTTCTGCGTAGATAATTGAATTTCCAGGCTCTGTTCCTTCTGCATGAAATAAACTTGTTGGAACTCCTACTCCAACACCAACATTTCCAGAGTTAGCATTTACCATATTTGCTCCTGTAACTGTCCAATCACCATCAGAAATTGTTCCAGATGGATCCGCCCATGATGCATTTCCATTAGCATCAGATGCTAATACATAACCTGAAGCTTGTGAGCCATCGACAATTCGCAAAACTGAACCACCTGTTGTAGAAACAATTAAAACATCATCAATTGCTACTCTATCTAGACCTCCATCAAAACTACTATCTTTTAAATAAGTCCATGTTAGTGTATGAGCTCCACTAGTTAGTGGGTAAGAAACTGTGGTATAAGGTGTGATTCCTGACCAAACAGTTTGTGCAGCACCATCAATATAAAAAGTTAATTCATCCCAACCAGATTCAGTAGATGTTGTTACAGCGAAAGATAATGTACCATTACTTACTAACGTTGCTGCATATTCTAATGTACTAGATTCATTATCTAATAAGGCTGTTCTTGTTCGAGCTGCATAAGTTCCTGTATTTACTTCTGGAGCATTATTTGTAGTTTCCCATGTTCTACTCCCTGAAGAGGTAAAAGGTGCTAGATTATTATCCTCGAAACCATCATCCAAGACTGTAGTTGAAGAAGATGCTCCCTCTATATGAAGCTTTGTTGAAGGTGCTGTTGTACCAATTCCTATATTACCAACATTAGCATTATACATGTCATCTCCAGAAATGGTCCAATCAACATCATTTGCAAAACTGGTCCATGTAGAACTTGTATAATAATAAAAGCCTGGAGAATTATCTGTTTGAAAGATTAATAAACCAGTCGCTGGAGAGGTTATTAAATCTCTTTGAGCTTCTGTCATTTTTGGAATTAGTAATCCAGCATCAGTTGAATTAAGCTCTAATAATGCACTGGCATCCGGATTTGTTGTTCCAATTCCTACCTGGGCCGTTAAATTAATTATAGTAAATAAAATTCCTATAAATAGAAGTAAAGTTTTTTTCATAGTTGTGAGGTTATGATTTTAAAAAACTATAGTCTATAAGTAAGTGTCAGTATTGATTTTGGGAATAATACAATAATTTAACATAATAATAATAAAATATCTCTGTAAGAGAATAGATTATTTAAATTATTTATTGTAAAATCGTTAAAATGCTGAAATGTAAGTTTAAATGTTTTATTTAGAACTTTAATTTAAATTTTTTCTAAAACTTTTTCTAACAGATAACATTACTTCTTTTATTTTGGAGTTATAGGTTTCCTTAATTTGTGCTATTTCATCATAACTTAAGTTACCAAATACAAATAGATCAACAATATCTGATGTTTCCAAAGGAAGCCAATTGTA
>JAHRWC010000151.1 GCA_019090365.1 Flavobacteriaceae bacterium | reverse complement strand
TCTCTTTTCTTCTGAAATTCTTTAGATTTCTCCCTTCCTACGCCATTATCAATAATCGTACATTGTATGTTGTTGGCTTCACTTTTGGAAAATGAAACACTTATTTTTCGGTCTTCTTTTTTATGTAATAAACCATGTTTTAGAGCATTTTCAATATAGGGTTGAAGTAGCATGGTTGGAATATGAGTAACTTCGGTATTTAAATCATTATCAACATTAAAAGTATAATTTAAAGTGTCCTCAAAACGTAAACATTCAAGATCTAAATAGGTTTTTAGACTGTCAATTTCTTCTTGTAAAGAAATTACTCCAGTATCACTATGATGCAAATATGTACGGATGAGATCTGCAAATTTTCCAAGATAATCACTGGCAAGATTTTTTTTATTTAACACAATATATTCTTGAATAGAATTAAGTGCATTAAATATAAAGTGCGGATTCATTTGCGACTTTAAGGCTTTCAATTCTGAATCACGGTATTGTTTTTCTAGCGCAAGTCTTTTTTGAGTTTCGCGAAGTTCTAGTGTGATTAATTCGGCTTTTTTACGTTCACGTAGTCTTCCGAAGAAAAAGAGAGAAGACAATAAAACAAGAACAGTAATTATAGATACTCCTATAAAATAATTTTTATTTTGTTTACTTTCTGATTCAGCAAACCTTGCTTTTACAAGAGCGGCATCTTTTTGAGCTTCAACTTTTTCGGTTTCATATTTTGTTTTCATGTCAGCAGCCAACTTATTTTGCTTTGTAGACTCTATTGAATCCCTTAATAAGATATACACTTCATTAGATGCTTTTGCCTTTTCATGATCTTCTAATATACTATATGCAACATATAAACTTTGATGTACATTTTTGCTGTATTCTAAATTCCCGACTTCATCAAAAATAGTTTTTGCTTTATTATAATGTTCAATTGATTTTTGATGTTTCCCTTCTTTAGTTGCAATCTGTCCTAATAATTGATGATTTGCGCCTATTGGTGTTTTTTGATTGTTTTCTTCGAAATAATGTATGCTAGATTCAATTAAGGATTTTGCCTCATTGTATCGTCCCATTTCTTTATACGTAGTTGCTAATGATCCCATCATTATCATTTTACCATGTGTAAAATCAGTCTGCTCACAAATTTCAACAGCTTTCAAATAATATCGTTCTGCATTTTCAAATTGATTCAGATTCATATATTTATTACCTACGTCATAATAAAACCTCCCTTTCCCTGGACTCAAAGGATCATTTTTAATGGTCTCAATTGTTTTAAGTGATATAGCGAGAGCCTTTTCATAATCTTTTGTAGCCTCATAAAATGTGGCTAGTTCACTATTAGCAATGAGTTGTTGATCTCTTGGTGCTTGTGTAGAATCTAATAGATAAGTTGCTATTAAAATTTCTTTTAAGCCTTCAGTAAAATTTCCTTGTCGTTTAAAATTTTGAGCTAAATACAATCGGGCCATTCCCTCTTGTTGCTTAATATTTTGTTCTAAAGCGATATCCAAAGCCTCTTTTATATATTCATGAGCAGCCTCCAGATTACTAGTTCTATGAAGATATGACATATCTAATAGCCTTGAAACACGAACAGAGTCTCTATCCTGATGATTATTAAGGATGGTTTGAATACTATCAATTTTTGAAGCCTGTGAAAACCCTATTGAGCTAATTAATAAGAGAAGAAAAAATAATTTTTTAAACATCCAGGGAACAGGTTTTTATTAATTAGTAATAAATTACCTACAAAAATGAACTTTCTATGTTAGATTTACAATTATAATTTCTGAAATGCCGTTTTGAGTTGCTGTAATAATAGTATTTTTGTATTTCTATTTAAAAAACAATGGAAATATTAGATTTTTTAGGAGGTCAAGGAATGTTTATGCTACTAGCATTATTTGTGGTTATTATTGTACTTTACAATAAATTAAAAACACGCAGGTATCACAATTCAAAAAAGAAACACAGATAAAATAACATGAGCATAATTAGAATTACAAAACAATTTTCTTTCGAGACAGGACATGCATTGTATGGTTATGATGGAAAATGTAGAAATGTTCACGGACATAGTTATAAGCTTCATGTTACGGTTATTGGCACTCCAATTTCAGACAAGAATAATGTAAAATATGGAATGGTGATCGACTTTACTGATCTTAAAAAAATCGTGAAAGACGAAATTGTAGATGTGTTCGATCATGCAACTGTTTTTAATAAAAACACGCCACATATTGAGTTAGCGAAAGAACTTCAGGATAGAGGTCACAGTGTTTTATTGGTAGATTATCAGCCAACCAGTGAAATGATGATTATCGATTTTGCAGCTAAAATTAAAAGTCAGTTGCCGTCTCATATACAATTACATTCTTTAAAATTACAGGAAACCGAAAGCAGTTATGCACAATGGTTTGCAAGTGATAACTAGGGCGTTCCCACATAGATGTGGTCAGGCTTTCGTGAGTCGCTCTTTTCAAGTAGCTCCAACAATCACTTAATCCTTAACGCAAAGCGCTTCGGTTTAAAAACATTCTCTATCTTTACCAAATGCAAATTCCAGAAGGAAAAAAAGTATATTTTTCAAGCGATAATCACTTAGGAGCACCAACTCCTGAAGCCAGTTTGCCTCGTGAAAAAAAGTTTGTAAAATGGCTCGATGAGGTAAAGGAGGATGCAGCTGCTATATTCTTATTAGGCGACTTGTTCGATTTCTGGTTTGAGTATAAAACAGTAGTTCCAAAAGGATTTGTACGTGTATTAGGTAAGCTTGCCGAAATTAGCGATAGTGGAATACCCATCTACTTTTTTGTGGGAAACCATGATTTATGGATGCGCGACTATTTCGAAAAGGAGCTTAACATACCTACCTACAGAGATGTTAAAGAATTTACCTTCAATGATAAAGTGTTTTTAATTGGACATGGAGACGGAAAAGGACCTGGAGACAAAGGATACAAACGCATGAAGAAAGTGTTTACAAATCCTGTGTTTAATTGGTTGTTTCGTTGGTTCCATCCCGAATTGGGGATGCGATTGGCGCAATATCTATCTGTTAAAAACAAACTCATATCTGGAGAAGAAGACAAAACTTTTCTTGGTGCTGAAAATGAATGGTTAGCACAATACGCAAAGCGTAAACTTGAAACCAAACATTACGATTATTTTGTGTTTGGACATAGACATCTTTCTATGGAAATTCAAGTGGCAGAAAACTCCATGTACTACAATTTAGGTGATTGGATATCTCACTATACCTATGGAGTTTTTGACGGTAAAGACTTCGAGATTAAAGGGTA
>JAHRWC010000150.1 GCA_019090365.1 Flavobacteriaceae bacterium | reverse complement strand
TCGTTCTCACATGAATTTATTTTAATCTTACCCTTGTGTGTTTTTTTTGATTAAAAAAAATCATGTTCGTTTCATAGTTTATATTGCTACATCATATTCGCGTAAAGCGTCATTTAATGATGTTTTTTTGTTGGTACTTTCTTTACGAGTACCAATTATTAAAGCACAAGGTACTTGAAAAGATCCAGCAGGGAATTCTTTGGTATAACTTCCTGGAATTACTACAGATCTTGCAGGTACTAATCCTTTTGTTTCAATAGGTTCAGGACCAGTTACATCAATAATTTTAGTCGAAGCTGTCAAAACAACATTGGCTCCAAGTACAGCTTCAGTCTCAACACGAACTCCTTCCACAACGATACAACGAGAACCAACAAATGCATTATCTTCAATAATAACAGGAGCAGCTTGTAAAGGTTCTAATACACCTCCAATTCCAACACCACCACTTAAGTGTACATTCTTTCCAATTTGAGCACAAGAGCCAACCGTTGCCCAAGTGTCAACCATTGTTCCAGCATCTACATATGCACCAATATTAACATAACTCGGCATCATAATTACTCCACTCGAAATATAAGCACCATGTCTTGCAACCGCATGAGGTACCACACGAATGCCTCTTTCTTTATAACCAGTTTTTAATGGAATCTTATCATGGTATTCAAAAATACCAGCTTCCATGACTTCCATTTTCTGGATCGGAAAATATAACACCACTGCTTTCTTAACCCATTCGTTTACTTGCCATCCATTAGCAGTCGGTTCGGCACAACGTAATTCACCTTCATTCAGTAAGTTTACAACTTCACGAATGCTTTTAATAGTCGTCGCATCTGTGAGCAGGGAACGATCTTCCCATGCTTTTTCTATAATTTCCTGTAATTGAGTCATTTTTATATATAAAATTTTTACAAAGATAGAAGTCGCTTTTAATTATTCCCGTATTTTTGCGCAAATTATGGGACGTTTATTAGCGATAGATTACGGAACAAAGAGAACAGGTATTGCCATTACTGATGAATTGCAACTAATTGCTTCAGGATTGACGACGGTTGGAACCTATGAATTACTTCCTTTTCTGAAGAATTATTTTGCTTCAGAGAAAGTAGATTTAATCATTGTGGGTGAACCTACGCAGAAAGATGGTACTCCTTCTCAAGTAGAAGAAGAAATTCAAAAGTTTTTAAAAAAGCTTTCCGAAGAAATGCCTAATATGCCCATAAAACGAGTGGATGAACGTTATACAAGTAAGATGGCGTTTCAGACGATGATTGACAGTGGACTAAATAAAAAGCAAAGAAGAAATAAAGCTTTGGTAGATGAAATTAGCGCCACGATTATTTTACAAGATTATTTATACAATAAACAATGATATTACCAGTAATAGCTTACGGAGATCCAGTATTAAGAAAAGTTGGAAAAGAAATAGATAAAGACTATCCAAAATTAGATGCTTTAATTGATAACATGTTTGAAACCATGTATGCTTCTAGCGGAATTGGAATTGCAGCACCACAAGTAGGAGTGCCAGTGAGACTTTTTATTGTGGATGCGACTCCGTTTGAAGAAGATGAAGACTTATCTGAAGAAGAACGTGAATTTCTTTCTACATTTAAACATGTGTTTATCAATGCGAAGATCATTGAAGAAACGGGAGAAGAATGGGCTTTTAATGAAGGTTGTTTAAGTATTCCAGATGTACGTGAAGATGTGTTTAGACAGGATACGATTAAAATTGAATTCTATGATGAAAACTTCGACAAGCATGTAAAGGAAGTGAATGGAATTGCAGCTCGTATCATTCAGCATGAATTCGATCATATTGAAGGAATATTATTTACAGACTTACTATCTCCATTAAAAAAACGTTTAATAAAAGGGAAACTAGCAAACATTTCAAAAGGGAAAATTAAAGTTGATTATCGTATGAAATTCCCAAATGCTAAAAAGAAACGTTAACAGTCTTGGATATTACATTTGAACCCAAGATATTTGCAGCCTTAAAAAAATAAAATTTTATGAGTTTAGAAAAAATATTGTCTATTTCAGGAAAGCCAGGTTTATACCAATTAAAGAATCAAACAAGAGGAGGTTTTCTAGCTGAGTCATTAATTGATGGTAAAAGAATTAGTGTAAGTACGCGCCATAACGTGAGTTTACTTTCAGAAATAGCAATCTATACACTAACTGAAGAAGTTCCTTTAGCAACTGTTTTTTCTAAAATTTCAGAAAAAGAAAATGGTGGTGAAGCCATCAATCACAAATCTTCAAAAGACGAATTAGAAGAATATTTCTTCAATGTGTTACCAGATTACGATGAAGATAGAGTATATGCCAGTGATATTAAAAAAGTAGTACAATGGTATAACCTATTAACGAAACACGGTATTACTGAGTTTGCTCCAAAAGAGGAAGTAAGTAGCGAAGAAGAATAATTTCTTTACACTATACTTTATAAGTACCTGCTTTCTTTCGAAGTTCTATAATTTCATCATTGAATAGTTCGTTGAGTTTATCAACGTATTTTTTAAAATGTTGATTCTCTGCATCACCATCTAAACGGGTTATTGTTAAATAAGCAGGATCACCAGATTCACTTTGTAGTAAAACATCGAACACTTTTGTGCAATTATTAATTGCTTCATTTTTTATGGTATCATCTTTAGATCTAAGATAATCCATCATAAAAATTTCAAGTTTCACAGCTTGAGCAAAACCATAGCCTTGAGCAAGTTCTAATGATTTATCTAAATAATGAATTGCATTATCTCTTTGGGTTTTTGAATTGAAATTATGGTAATTATTAAATCCGATTAAAGCAGCATTACCATATGAAGTTGAAAGTATTGGGGCTTTATTTTCGTATTTAGTTAATAAATTTGTGATCTCATTATCTTTTCCATTGTCATAATATGCATAGGTTAAAAGGTTTATAACATCAGTCATCAAAGTTTCATTGTTTCTTTTCTTGGCATCTTTTAAAAGTTTTAATGTGCGTTTAAGGGTATTGTCATAGCTATAGTTTTTTGAAATTATTTTACTGTTAAGTGCATCATACTCAACATTTAAAAGATATTCTTCCGTTTTATCTATCTGCTCAGTCGATTTTTCTAATTGCGACTCTATATTCACTAAATTTTCTCTGTTTATTTTAAGACCTAAATTTACTTTTTTATCAATATTACTATCAATTTCTTTGTATTTCTTTTCAATAAGCTCTTCGAAGATTTGTTTTAAATCTGATTTAGCAATCGTTAATTCGCTTTCAATTTTTGTAATCATTTGTTCTTTTAAAAGATTTCGAGAACGATTGGTTTGTAAAATAGAGAGTGTACTTAACAGACCGATTATAGCAACTGCAAAAGCAATAATAGTATT
>JAHRWC010000149.1 GCA_019090365.1 Flavobacteriaceae bacterium | reverse complement strand
ACAAAAATAATAATGAAAAAACAATTTCACAAGGTTATTTAGAATTAATTTAAATAAAAATAAGAGATTTTTTCTAACTCTATTTAAAAGAGACTTTTAACTCCTTTTCATACTTTAATCTAGCAATATTTGCCCAGTCTAAAAGCACTTTTTTATCTTCTTCAGAAAGAGAACCATGAATCCATGTATAAGAAGGTAATGGCATTTCTCCTTCTTCCACTTCTTCTATTAGCTCTTCTAATTTATGATCTTTCTTTTTTGCAGAATAAGAATTCCATTCAGACATATTAAAATGTTTCTTTCCGTCAATAACATGGTCATCTAACCAAAATGAAATCGGAGCAACCTCAGCATACCATGGGTATTTCGTATAACTTGTATGACAATCGAAACATTGCTCTTTTAGTATTCTAACTACATTATCGGGAGTTGAAGTATCCTTCTGAAATGCAACGATACTCTCTAAACTTCCTTGATTTTTATCTGGACGAATAAACTGTATTACAATAAAAACTCCTAAAAGAATATAGCCTACGAGTTTAAGTTTTTTCTTCATGATTGTTCACTTAAAGATTTTAAATATAGAATAATTGCTTTACGAATATCAGCCGCTGATTCTTCTTTTTCTGGAGAATACACATTTAAAATTCCTTCATTATCTGGAGTTAAAAAAGGAATATCAAAGCCTTTCAATAAGAAATCACTAAAAGCAATTTTATAGGTTTTTGCAGGATCAATTGGTTTTTCAGCAATAAGCCAATCTCCACTATCTGCAGCTACAGAAAAATTAAAACGTTGTAAATAAGCTCCTGTTCCCCTTTTTGATTTTCCAAAATCTAATACTTGAGTTAACAAATCACCTTTGATATCAACCTTTAAAATTTCGCCTCCATAAGGCAAGACTCTAAAGATATCTAAACTAGTAATACTTGCTGGAAGCATATCATCTACTCTTATAGATCCTCCATTTACTAGAGCTCCATCGACCTCGTTATTATAGGACCAAGCCATCGCTTCAGTTATAATATCTCCTAAATTAGTTTGAATTCCTCTATTTGCACTATCGGTTCCATCTAAAGGATCTTCAGCAGTATAAACTACTTCATTAGGATTGTCAATTACATCTTTTATTTTCAATTCTAAAATACTGTTCCATTTACTTATTATTGCAGCAACTTCAGGTTTAGAAGGAGTTCTTTCATCAATAGGAAGTAATTTTGAATCTATTGAAGTTTTCTTTGTTTTGGTATTATATGTAACTGTATGAATATATATAGTTTTTGCATTTGCATCTGCTTTTGCAATTTTAGATGTTCCTACATCAACCAACATAGCATTGTGTTCATGACCTCCCATTAAAAATGGAATCTCAGGTAATTTTTTTAGTAATTCTGTATCTTCTTCTACAGCTAGATGTGTTAATCCCATGACAACATCGACCTTGTCTTTTAAGTCGTTATAAGATTTTCCAGCTTCTCCATACATATCGTCATAATGCACAAATTTTTGTGGATTAGAAGGTAATGTAACTGAAAAGAAACCAACTTTTATTTCGGTTCCATCTTCATCTTTTATATTAAAAACATGTGTTCTTTCAATTGCTGTAGTATCTGTTGCCTTCTGAATTGTAAACGGAGTATTTCCAGTTTCTGTAACATGAAGAATATTTGAAGTAATCCAAGGGAATGTAGATTCATTCAATCGTTTCTGAAGGTCCTTTTCTTTTAAATCGAATTCATGATTTCCAAACGTAACCAAGTCAAAATCCATGGCGTTCATTACTTCAATCATTTGTTTACCACTAATGCGTTCGCCATCTACTTTTATAGTTCCTAATAATGACGGATTTAAAAAATCACCCGCCATAAACATAAAGGTATTTGGGTTTTCTTTTTTAATAGAATCACGAACATATGTTACTCGATCCATCCCTCCGTATTTACCGCCACTTAATGAACCAATTTCATAAACATCGTTTAATTGAACAAACTTAAATGTGATTTCATTTTTTGAAGGATCCTCTTTACACCCTATAAGAACAAAGGATAAAGCAATAACTAAAAATAATAATTTTTTCATCTTAATGGTATTTTGTAAATATTTTTGTAGCCTCGTTGTGAGCGCTTTCAAATGACATGGTATTGATATTTGTATTTACTTTTTCAGCAGTAAAATAACTCAACATTTTTTCGGTAGGCATGTTTCCAGTCAATTCATCTTTTGCCATAGGACAGCCTCCAAATCCTTGAATGGCTCCATCAAATCTTCTACATCCCGCTTTATAAGCAGCATCCACTTTTTCATGCCATTTTGTAGGTGTGGTATGCAAATGTGCACCAAACTCAATTTCAGGAAACTTCGGAATTAAATTTGAATATAAATACGTGATGATTTCTGGGGTTGAAGTTCCTACAGTATCGCTTAATGAAAGTATTTTAACTCCCATGTTTGCAAGTTTCCCTATCCACTCACCTACTACTTCCACACTCCAAGGATCACCATATGGATTGCCGAATCCCATAGAAAGGTAAGCCACAACTTCTTTATTATTTGCTTCGGAAAGGTTTAAAATTTCTTGTAATACTTCTATTGATTGTTCTATTGTTTTGTGTGTGTTTCGCATCTGAAAGTTTTCAGAAATAGAAAAAGGGTAACCTAAATATTGTATCTCTTTGTATTTTACAACATCTTGAGCTCCACGAACATTTGCAACTATCGATAATAGTTTACTCTCAGTTTTTGAAAGATCTAACATCGATAGTAATTCGGCTGTATCTTTCATCTGCGGAATCGCTTTCGGAGAAACGAAACTTCCAAAGTCGATGGTATCGAAACCACAGCGTAGAAGTGACTGAATGTATTGTGCTTTCAAAGGAGTTGGTATCCAGTCTTTTATACCTTGCATGGCATCTCTTGGACATTCTATGATTTTCACTTCTTGCATTATGTAAAGATATAAATTCCTTTTGAAGAATGGAATTGTAAAGTTAAAAACCTAATACTTTGATTTACTATATTTTCTGCTTGCTATCCTGTCCATTCTTTTCACAAATCCATATTTTTCTAGCAAATTTCCTCTTTCCACTTTTACTAACGCTACAATAATCTGATATTTTCAATCCAGATTCACTAATTAAGTTTGCAATATCAGCTATCGATACAATTACAAGTCGATCTGTGATTTCTGCGGTAGAACCAATAATGTTCAAGATATCACTATCTGTTGCAGCGCTTAATAAATTGTATGGCAAATCAATAATAGCTGCATCATACTTTTTGCTAATATCTTTTATATCGGAGTGGTAAACATTTGCAGAATAATTAAAGTGAGAAAGATTACCTTTTGCATCTTTACAAATTTTTTCGTTAATATCACTTCCCTCGATATTATTTCCTGAAAAACTAGCCTCTAATAGTATCGTGCCGACACCACAACATGCATCTAGTAATTTTTTCTCTTTGTCTCCTTTTGCTGCAATATTGACAAGAGCTTTGGCAATATTTACACTTATTGAATTACTATACGAGAATGGTTTTTTCTTGTGCTTAAACCAATCGAAATTGTCTTTAATTAACTCTCCAAAATACCAAATACCTTCATAGAGGCATAATGCATAAGTGATTGTTGGATTATAATAATCAGAATCACCTTCAATGCTGTAGCCAATATCTCTTAACTTTTCAAGCCTTAAAGCATACTTTGTTGAATCACCATCAAAAACGATATACTCAACTTTGAATCCTTCAGCACATATGCTCAATTTTTTAATTTCAGTTATTAAAGAATCATAATCCTCTGAAAATAATATGATATCAAGTCTTTTTTTTATGAAAGCACTACTTGACGGTTCTGCTTTTATATTTGAAAAAAGTAGTTTGTTTTTTTCTTCCTTATTAAAAATACATCTAGATTCAAGTTTACATAAGTCACTTTCAGGATTGTCATAACTAAAGGTATATATGTATTTATTTTTTTGCATATTATTTATAAATATTTTTTATGATTCTGGCAATGAAAATAAAGGGTTAGGAAATTCGACGATTTCGTTATTATTATACATTATCGTCTTTACGTTTAATTTTAAACAATTT
>JAHRWC010000148.1 GCA_019090365.1 Flavobacteriaceae bacterium | reverse complement strand
TAGTCGTCGGCAGCGTCAGATGTGTATAAGAGACAGATGAATAGTGATTTCATATAAAAAATTGAAAAAGATGTTTTATTTAACAAAAGCGAAGATAATTTAATATTTAATTATAGATATGATTCAATGAAAATTGTATTTTTATACAAATTGCTATTTGTATAATCATTTAAATTCAATGCTATGAAAAAAAATACTACACTTAAAGCTACTCTATTTGCTATTTTTTGTTTTTCTGTTTCTTTTGCACAAACAACAGATGTTAATGCCTTAAGAGGGCAGCATAATGAAGTTCCAGATCACGAATATGTCCAAGTAGATAAATCTACCATGGAACGTAGTCCTGCCTATTCAGTTTCAACTCCTAATTACTTTACAGAACAAGCTAATATTGATGAAAATGGAAATAATATTATTGGTGACGCCGGTAATGAACCTTCTATTGCTGTAGATCCAACGAATCCAGATAGAATTGTAATTGGATGGAGGCAATTTGATGTTATTAGTAGTAATTTCAGACAAGCTGGAAATGCATATTCATTAAATGGAGGTTATGAATGGACCAATCCAGGAGTATTAAATCCAGGAGTTTTTAGGTCGGATCCTGTATTAGATTTTGATGCAGAAGGGAATTTATATTATAACAGTTTACAAGGTACTTTTGCTTGTGACGTGTATACTATTTCTGACGGTGGACAAGATTGGGGAGCTCCAGTTCCTGCTTTTGGTGGAGACAAACAATGGATGCGAATCGATCGTAGTGGAGGTGAAGGAGATAAACATAACTACTCTTATTGGAATTCTTCTTTTACAACTTGTACTGGTAATTTTACAAGATCTACAGACGAATCTCAAAGTTTTGAAGATTGTGTAACAGTGGATGGAGATCCAATTTGGGGAACCCTAGCAGTAGATTCTGATGGAACACTTTATACTGTTGGTCAAGGAGGTTCTGGTTTTATTGTAACCAAATCAACAACGGCAAAAGATTCGAGTATACCAGTTTCATTTGATTCAGTTAATAATGTAAATTTAGATGGACAATTAGATGTTGCAGTACCTATGAATCCTCAAGGTTTAATGGGACAAGCGTGGATTGATGTTGATGTGTCTGGTGGAGTAAATAATGGAAATGTTTATGTATTAGCATCTGTTGCAAGGTTTTCAAATAGTGATCCTGCAGATGTAATGTTTGCAAAAAGTACAGATGGTGGATTAACTTTTTCTGCTCCTATAAGAGTCAATACAGATGTGAGTGAAACAAATTATCAATGGTTTGGTACAATGTCTGTAGCTCCAAATGGTAGAATAGATGTGGTTTGGTTAGATACAAGAGATGCTACAAACACAATTGATTCAGTGCTATATTATACTTTTTCTGAAGACCAAGGTGATACATGGTCTGATGAATTAGCTATTTCTGAACAATTCGACCCTTCTATTGGTTATCCTCAACAAAATAAAATGGGTGATTATTACGATATGGTTTCAGATAATGACTTTGCACATTTAGCATGGGCTAATACGATTAATGGCGGACAAGATGTGTATTATTCGCGTATTTCTCCCTTCGGAATTTTAAGTAGTAATGATGTTGTTTTAAATACAAATAACGTTTCATCATACCCTAATCCTTTCCAAGAATCTACAACCATAGATTTTGAAGTGTTATCAACTTCTGAAACAATTGTAGAAGTATTTGATGTTCTTGGAAATAAAGTAGCTACCCTTTTAAATGAGTCAGTTTCTGGGTTACAAAAAATTACTTGGAATGGTACTTCAGGAAAAGGAAATTCAGTAAGTAAAGGCATTTATTTTGTTTCAATTCAAGCAGGAAGTGAACGTTCTATTGTTAAAGTAATTCGAGAGTAATTAATTTGAATATTGTATTAGAATTTTATATTGAACTTAAGCTTTAATTAAAGTACTTTTGTTGCATGCAAAAAGCGTTTAAAAAACAAAAGGAAATACTTTCAAAATTAGGGATTGAAAAACTTAATGAGATGCAGGAACAGGCTACTTTAGCTATTAGTTCTACATCTAATATTGTATTGCTTTCCCCAACAGGAACAGGAAAAACTTTGGCATTTCTATTGCCAATTATTGAAGGTTTAGATCCAAGTATTGAAGAAGTTCAAGTATTAATAATTGTACCTACAAGAGAATTAGCGCTTCAAATAGAACAAGTAATACGAAGCATGGGTGCAGGAATTAAAGTGAATGCTTTGTACGGAGGAAGACCTTTTGCAAAAGATTTAAATGAATTAAACCATACGCCAACTGTTGTCGTGGGTACACCTGGAAGAATATCAGATCATATTAAAAGAAAAACTGTCTCATCTAAAACTATTAAAACTCTAGTATTAGATGAATTTGATAAATCATTAGAAATCGGTTTTGAAGGTGCTATGAGAACTATTGTTAAAGGACTCTCAGCTTTAGACAATCGCATTTTAACTTCCGCTACTCAAGGGGTGGAAATACCTAATTTTGTTGATCTTGTTAACCCTGTTACTGTTGATTTTCTTGAAGATGAGAATACTAACCTGCAATTAAATTCAGTAATATCTAATGATAAAGACAAATTAGAAACTTTAGTTCAACTTCTATGTCATATAGGAAATCAACCTTGTATTATATTTTGTAATTATAAGGACACGATAAATTGGCTAAGTGATTATCTAACTGAAAACTATATTGCTCATGGTTGTTTCTATGGAGGAATGGATCAAAAAGATCGTGAGAGAGCTCTAATTAAATTTAGAAATGGTACGCATCAAATTCTTCTTGCAACCGATTTAGCAGCACGTGGTATTGATGTTCCTGAGATTCAGTATATAATTCATTATCAATTACCTTTAAAAGCCCATGAATTCACACATAGAAATGGAAGAACTGCCAGAATGAATTCAAATGGTACGGCTTATGTTTTGCAATGGAAAGAAGAATCTTTACCAGAATATATAGAGACAATTGAGACAGAAAGGTTACAAAAAAAGCCATTACCAAAGGCTTTAAAGTGGAAAACACTATTTATTTCCGGAGGAAGAAAAGATAAAATTTCAAAAGGTGATATTGCTGGTTTCTTTTTTAAGAAAGGAAATATATCAAAAGACGACTTAGGAATTATTGAATTGAAACAAGATTGTGCTTTTGTTGCTGTAGATTCAACTAAAGTTGATGGTTTAATTAAATCACTCAATAACGAAAGAATTAAATCAAGAAAAGTGCGCGTATATAAAGTATAGTATTGAAAGAACTTATTTCAAAAATAAAATCCTGTGATATTTGTATGCCTAATTTAGATTTAGGCCCAAACCCTGTGTTTGCAGCACATCCAAAAAGTAAAATAGTAATTATAGGTCAAGCTCCTGGTACAGTTGTTCATAAAAGTGGAGTTCCTTGGGAAGATAAAAGCGGGGATAATTTACGTACTTGGTTGCATGTTGATAAAGAGGCCTTTTATAATCCTGAGATTTTTGCATTAATTCCTATGGGGTTTTGTTATCCTGGAAAAGGAAAGTCTGGAGATTTACCTCCAAGGAAAGAATGTGCACCTTTATGGCACAATCCATTATTATCTCATTTAAAACAAGTTGAACTAATCATTTTAATTGGTAAATACGCTCAAGATTATTATTTAGGTAACAGGTCTCAAAAAACACTTACACAGACAGTTAAAGAATTTAAAAACTATTTACCAGAATATTTTGTATTGCCACATCCTTCACCTAGAAATAATATTTGGCAAGCAAAAAATGAATGGTTTAAAAGCGATGTTTTACCATCATTAAAAGAATCTATTGATAGTATATTAAAGTGATATATTTTATAATTTTGTATTCTGTCAAAATGGTATGAGAAGATTCCTTTTATTTATTATAGTTTCTATTCAAACTGTGTGTTTTTCACAAAATATTCAGGTGGATAGTCAAAGCTATTCTTCTCAAGAATTAATCGAAGAAATTTTAATAGACAGCAACTGTATAGAAAATATTCAAGTAACTAATTCAATTGGTGGAGATTTTGGTGTTCAAGATAAGAGTTTCGGGTATTTTAATGCTTCTGGGACAACTTTTCCATTTGAAGAGGGAATTGTGTTAAGTACAGGAAAATTAAGTAATACAGTAGGACCAAACTCAACATTAAGTGATGATGATGCTGCTAATTGGGGAGGAGATTCAGATTTGGAGAATATACTAAATGAAAGCAATACAATAAATGCTACTATTATTGAATTTGATTTTACTTCATCTGCTTCACAAATAAGTTTTCGATATTTATTTGCTTCCGAAGAATATCAAGAAGGAAGTAATAGTACGTGTATTTATTCAGATTTATTTGGTTTTCTTATACGCCCAATTAATTCGCAACAGTATACCAATATTGCGTTGGTACCTAATACACAAACACCAGTTAAGGTAACCACGGTACATCCTGAGATTCCAGGTTCTTGCTCTGCAATCAATGAAACCTATTTTGAAAGTTTTAATGGAACAAATGTCCCTATTAATTTTAATGGGCAAACTAAAGTGATGTCAGCTATTGCTAATGTTATACCTAATGAAACTTATCATATTAAATTAGTCATTGCTGATGAACAAAATTATCGTTACGACTCAGCTGTATTCTTAGAAGCTGGAAGTTTTCAATTAACAACAGATTTAGGCGCGGATAGATTAATAGCTACTGGAAATGCACTCTGTGGAACGGAAACACTGCAATTAGATGCTGATCAAATAGGAGCAAGCTCATTTATATGGTATAAAGATGGAGTGTTAATGCCTTCTGAAATGAATGCTTTATTAACGGTAAGTGATGAAGGTTTATATGAAGTAGAAGTTACTTTGGATAATAACTGTGTTTCAAAGGGGGAAGTTTTAATTGAATATGATACAAATCCGAATGTTTCAAACACAGTATTGATTGAATGTGATCAAAACCTTGACGGACTTACTTTCTATAATCTTTACAATGCAGCTTCTTTAATTACGAATGGAAATCCTAACCTTCAGGTAAGTGATTTTTTTCTTTCAGAACCAGAGGCACAATCAGATATAAATGCAATTCAAGATTCTGATTATTTTGAAAATACGAGTCTTTTACAAATTGTTTTTGCTAGAGTAATAAGTCAATCAGGATGTTTTTCAATCGCTGAAGTAATGCTAGATATTTCTTCTGAAACTATTGATGTGCCTAGTATGAGTCAATGTGATGATGATTATGACGGGGTTACAAGTTTTAATTTAAATGATATTACAGCTGAAATTGAAAGTCAAATCCCTATCAATTCCGAAGTATATTATTATGAAACAGAAGAAGACGCTTTTAATGAAGTGAATGCATTGAGTTCACCTTTTATAAATTCAATAGAAAATTCGCAAATTATTTACTGTAAAGTGATTAATAATAATCAATGTTTTGCTATAGCTTCTGTACAATTAAATGTATTAGCATTGCCAATCTTAAAACAAGATGAGTCAGTTTTTTACTGTGTAGAGTTGTTTCCAGAAAGTATTCAAATTGAAGCAGGATTGCTACAAGGTGTTGAATCTCAATTTATATATGAATGGTTTAAAGATGGTACGCAATTAACTAATTCTACCGAAACTATTAGTATTAACGAATCTGGAAATTATACTGTAAATGTTACTTCGCAAGTGGGGTGTCAATCTACGCGTACAATAATTGTAGAACCTGCAGAACCTGTTGAAATTCTTGAGATTATTATTGAAGATGGAATACTGAATAATACTGTTACTATTATAGCTGAAGAAGAGGGTATCTATCAGTATTCATTAAACAATCCGAGTTCTTTTAGCAATAATAATGTGTTTACAAATGTTCCTTCAGGATTTCATACTTTATACATAAAAGACAAAAGGGGCTGTGGTATTTTAGTAAGAGAAATTGCCGTTATAGGAATCCCAAAATTCTTTACACCCAACAACGATGGTTATCATGACACATGGGTAGTTGATGGAGTTAATCAACAATTTAATTCAGATGTAAAGATTGTGATTTTTGATCGCTACGGAAAAATACTTTCAAGCCGATTCGTTTCAGGAAATGGTTGGGATGGAACCTATAGAGGTAAAGCAATGCCTTCAAATGATTATTGGTATTTAATTACTACACAATCAGGAAAATCTTTTAAAGGTCACTTTTCATTAATAAGATAGCTTAATGATTTATAATTGATATTTATCATTTTAAGTGTTTTCATATTCATTTATCTTCACGATATAAATAAATAAATTATGAAACTAGCACAAGACTTTGATAGAGAACATACAGAATTTGGAAAACTAGTGTTATCAATAGTTTCTCAACTGCAACCATATGTAAAACATAGAATATATATTGCTGAAACTACAGGAATCGTTCCTCATAATATGTACAGAAGTACTGGTATCATTGATGATGCAATGATTGAACTTTACAAGAAATATGAAGGGCATATAAAAGGAGAAGAGACACTTAAACTTAAGTTTTTTACGCTTGTAAGTGAAAAACTTTCGCAGCTATTTAAAAAAGAAGCTTTCCATAAAAATACAATGAGCACCAATGAAATTTTAAATAGAGAGTTGGAAAAACTAGAAGAAATCATTGAAATGGATATCAGTGATGGACTTCATTTAAAAGGAGATTTTGATGATATATCATACCATCAATCAGATTTTGAACAACCTAGCTTTTTGTATGATGATGCTGAAAAAAAT
>JAHRWC010000147.1 GCA_019090365.1 Flavobacteriaceae bacterium | reverse complement strand
TTACAAGCATTAGCAGAACAGTCTAGAATTGTTCGTTTACCGCTTAACAAGATTGGTAGTATCAACAAAATAAACAAAATGTTTGCTTATTTAGAGCAAGCGCATGAACGTCCACCTTCTGCTGAAGAAATTGCAAAAGAATTGGATATGACGATCAATGATGTAAAGGAGTCTATGAAAAACTCTGGACGTCACGTATCGATGGATGCACCTTTAGTTGAAGGAGAAGATTCTAACTTATACGATGTACTTCGTAGTGGTGAATCTCCAAATCCTGACAGAACATTATTACACGAATCTTTACGTACTGAAATTGAACGAGCTTTAGAAACACTAACTCCTCGTGAAGCAGATGTAGTACGTTTATATTTTGGTTTAGGTGAACAACACCCAATGACTTTAGAAGAAATTGGTGAAACGTTTGACCTAACTCGTGAACGTGTTAGACAAATTAAAGAAAAAGCAATTAGAAGATTAAAACATACTTCACGTAGTAAAATCTTAAAAACATACTTGGGATAAATTAACTCCCGTTACAGCAACAAACAGTATATTCTGTGAATTCAGAATTCTCATACTGTTCGTTTTTTGATTGATGAATGACCTCCGGCTGATTACCGGAGGTTTTTTCTTTAATTAACTTTCTTACTATAGACAATCTAAATTTATTAGTACTTTTGCATTTTAATTATTCACAACAAACAAATTCTCCTTTTTGGGCATTATTATGAGCAAAACACTTATCGCACCATCTATTCTTGCAGCTGATTTCGGAAACCTACAACGTGATGTAGAAATGGTTAATAATAGCCAAGCAGATTGGTTTCATCTAGATGTTATGGATGGAGTATTTGTACCGAACATTTCATTTGGAATGCCAATTATAAAAAGTATTGCAAAACACGCAAACAAAACATTAGATGCTCATTTAATGATTGTTGATCCTGATCGTTATATTAAGACATTTTCCGATTTAGGCATCGATTACCTTACAGTTCATTATGAAGCGTGTAATCACCTTCATAGGACTTTACAGGCTATAAAAGCTGAAGGTATGAAAGCAGGTGTTGCCTTAAACCCACATACCAATGTAAATTTATTGGAGGACACCATTAATGATATTGACCTTGTTTGTATTATGAGTGTGAATCCTGGTTTTGGCGGACAAAGTTTTATTGAAAACACCTACCGTAAAGTTGAGCAATTAAAAGAAATGATAGTTAGAAAAAATGCTTCAACTCTTATTGAAATAGATGGCGGTGTAACCAATAAAAACGCAAAACAATTAGCTGCTGCTGGAGCAGATGTTTTAGTTGCTGGTAGTTATGTTTTCCGTTCAGAAAATCCTACAGAAACTATATTAGATTTACAAAATTTACTCGCTTAGCATCTCATTGAAGGTTAATTTTTATAATAATTAACTTGTCTTTATTTCGTAATTGTCTTTACTATCTTTAATATTGCTTATGCAATCATCTCTAGATACCTGGACTTCAGTTTTTTTATTAGCTGTTGCCATGGGCTTATTTTTATTTTTCATTTTAATAACTGATAAAAATAAAAAGAACAATCCCATAGCTTTTCTAGTACTTGCTTTTTCAGTGATACTATTTCAATATGTATTGTATTGGACTAAATATGAAATTACATTTCCATATTTAAGGACACTTCCACCCTTTTGTTATTATTTAACAGGACCATTATTGTATTTATATTTTTCGAATCTTTACAAAAAACAAGTCAAATTTAATTTTAGTCTTCACTTTTTAATAGCATTTTTATCATTGATACCAACGCTTGTTATTTGGCTTAAATATGCTGGATTAACTGAATTAAAAATTCCATTTTTATTTTTAGTGAGAGGACATTGGATTATTTCAGCTCATATGGCGCTCTATTCCTGTATGATTATTTATTTAATTATTAGGAATAAAGAAATGAATTCAGAATATGCAAAGGTTCGTCATACTTGGGCTAAAGTATTAATTACGCTATACAGTTTATTTATTCTATCCTATATATCGTATTATGTTCTTGTAAATTTCTCCTTTTTTAATGATCAATGGGATTATATGATTTCTGTGATGATGAGTGTATCGATTTACACAATTGGTTATTTCATTTTTAAACAACCAGAAGTTTTTGATGGTGAGTTTTATTCAAATTTATTTCTCCCTATAAAAAACAAGAATGAAACCTTTGAAACATCACTTCTGAATGAATTCTACGAATACTTAACTAAGTATATGAATAAAGAAAAACCTTATACAGACAATGAATTAAGGTTAGTTAATTTAGCAGACCAAGTTGGTTTTTCAACTCACTTACTTTCAAAAATAATTAATGAAAAATCAGGCTCGAACTTTAATACGTTTGTAAATGATTATCGTCTTGTTGAAGCTGAAAAATTATTGATTTCAGAAGAAAACCCGAACATTAAAAGTATATTTTTTCAAGTAGGCTTCAATAATAAGGTTACTTTTTATAAAGCCTTTAAAAACAAACATCACTGTACTCCCACTGAGTTTATTGCGAAGAGCTGATAAAGTCTTACCATTAAAATAGTTTGAATTTATAAATATTTACCTCTCTTATATAGAATTTGTTGAGATTTGATTCAGTAGTAATCAATTAAAATAAAAATCTATGAAAACTCTTTATTCAAAAATTATTATTCTTTTATGTATAATTATTTCAAGCTCCTCATTATTTTCACAAACCATTAGTGTATATGTTAGTGATGCTGGAGGATTTAATAACCCTCCCTGGTTTATTTATAAATTCGACGAAAATGGAGAAAACCCACAAGTATTATTAGACGAAGATGATGGAAT
The DNA here is from genome assembly GCA_019090365.1 of Flavobacteriaceae bacterium. Taxonomy (GTDB): domain Bacteria; phylum Bacteroidota; class Bacteroidia; order Flavobacteriales; family Flavobacteriaceae; genus Marifrigoribacter. The sequence continues at coordinate 749 of JAHRWC010000147.1, read as the reverse complement.
TATTTGGCCCGAAGACATTTTATTTCTTGAAGATCAAAATGTTGCTTTAGTAACAAGTTTATCAACTGCAGGGATTATTGGAAAATACAATGCAACTACTTGGGAGTTTATTGAAAATTTTGCAGAAGGTATTGCAGGGCCAACACGAATGAAAATTGGATACGATAATCTTATTTATGTATTACAATGGAGTAATACAAATAATAAAGTATTACGCTATCAACAAGATGGTACTTTTGTAGATGAGTTTACCTCTGTTGGAGTTCCCCAAAGTATCGGTTTAGACTGGGATGCTAATGGCAACTTGTATGTTTCATCGTATGGTGGTTCAACAATAAGAAAATTTGATACAGACGGAAATGATCTTGGGCTATTTATTAGTTCAGGCTTAGCAGGACCAACAAATATTTGGTTCGACAAAAATCAAACGGGAGATCTTATCGTTTTAAATTGGAATAATGGAACTGTAAAAAGGTTTGATTCCGATGGAAACTTTGTTGTAGATATTTTAACTGGATTAAGCCAACCTGAAGGAGTTGATTTTTTTCCAAACGGTGATATATTGATAGGAAATGGAGGTGATGGTGCTGTGAAGCGATATGATAATACGTTTAATTTTATTGAAAATTTTATAGAACCTGGTTTGCTAATCACTCCTAATGCAGTTGTTATTAGAGAAGAACCTATTGCTTCAGTGAATGATTATAATGAACAGAATATAATTTCTGAAACTATTGGATCTACATTTC
>JAHRWC010000146.1 GCA_019090365.1 Flavobacteriaceae bacterium | reverse complement strand
TTCGTCGGCAGCGTCAGATGTGTATAAGAGACAGATGTACTTCATCATCATCTGCTGTTGCATATTCTGCACTCACAATTCCTGTTGGAACTGCGATAATACCATAACCCATTATCATCAATATAGCGGCAATAAATTGACCTAGAGGGTCGGTTGGAGCAATATCACCATATCCAACAGTTGTAAGAGTTACTATTGCCCAATAAATACTTCTTGGAATGCTTGTAAATCCACTTTCTTCTCCTTCAATTAAATACATCAAAGTACCTGCTATGATTGCAATGATAAGAACGGTAAATAAAAATACTAAAATTTTTGGGCGGCTATTTTTTAAAGCTTTTGTTAATTTATTTGCCTCCCCTAAGTATCGTGTAATTTTTAATATTCTAAAAATTCGCAATAAGCGGAAAGCTCTTACTGTCAATAAATAACTACTCCCAACAAAAATAAATGATAAGTACAATGGAATGGTAGAAATAAAATCAATAATTCCATAAAAACTAAATATATAACGTGAGGGTTTTTTTACTGTGATTACGCGTAAAATATATTCTAAAGTAAAAAAGATAGTTATTATCCATTCACCGATATATAGAATCTCATGAAATTTTCTATCTATAGGCTCAACACTTTCTAGCATTACAAAAATAACACTAAGCACTATGAGTATCAGTAAAATAACATCAAAATACCTACCCATAGGAGTATCAGCTTCATGTATGATTTCATGAAGTTTACTACGCCAGTTATGTACTTTTACTTTAGTCAATTCTATGTAAAACTATGATAAATTTAATCAAGTTATAGCTAAAAAGCATGTCAATTTAAAGGAATTATTTTCATCACTTTATATTTTCTTAAATATGCATGTAAAATATGTTGTGCATCTCTGTTGTTTGTCATTGGTGTTATTAAGGACCTAACGATTTCAGGATTATTAATCTGAAAATTTAAATTGTAAAACCCATAACCTTTGTATTCACCATTTTCTATCAAAATAACTGAACGTTCATCTACATCTCTTCCTCTGTCAATGATTAACATATCCTGATTTTCATAGGAGTTTTTCTGAATATATTGATTCACTCTAGTATTATATTCCTCTTGTGATTCTTCGGTTACACAGGCACCATTACATTGCTTAATATTATATAGAAAACAAGCAGATTCACTTTTATGTAATCCTGTTAATTTCTGACAAAGTTGAAACTCTTCTGTTATTTTAAACATATGAGATTTTGCCTGCTGGTAATTCGTAAACGTAGTAATTGATTTTTTTCTAAGATCTGCCTTTTCAACTTTTAAATTTATATAGCCTTCATCATCAATAAAACTTGCCAATTGATATTGAAAAATTGTTCTTTTTAATGCATGATTAAACATAGGTTTATTCTGCTTAATCTCCTCGCTTTCTTTTAACTGAGCTATTAAATCATTACCCGTTAATTCATAAGTTACAGAAACCACATCTAGCTGAATTTTTTTCGACTTTCGATTATCGTTTGTAAAATGTTGAATTAACCTCTTTTTAATATTCTTGCTTTTACCAATGTAAATAATAGTTCCATTGGCACGATGCATATAATACACTCCGGTACTCGTTGGAGCATTTGCTATAATATCAAGAAGTTTTGGCTCTAATTGTCGTTTAGGCTCTTTTTTTACTGCTGAAGAAATTATCTCCTTAGAAATATCTTTTTCCAGTAAGAGTTTAAATAACGTAACCGTTGCTTTAGCATCACCTTGAGCGCGATGTCTATCAGTAATAGGAATTCCTAGAGACCGCACTAATTTACCTAAACTATAGGAAGGTAAATCAGGAATCAATTTTTTTGAAAGTTCAACAGTACAAAGTGTATTTAGCTCAAATGGATATCCTAAGCGATCAAATTCTGTTGTAAGTATTCTGTTATCAAAGTTTGCATTATGTGCAACTAAAGTACATCCATCTGTAATCTCAATGATGCGTTTAGCTACTTCAAAAAACTTAGGAGCATTTCTAAGCATTTCATTATTAATACCCGTTAAGTTTACAACAAACGGTTGTATGGGTCTTTCAGGATTAACTAAACTAGAAAATTGATCTACAATTTTATGACCATCAAACTTATATATGGCAATTTCTGTGATACCTTCTTCATTGTATTTCCCTCCAGTGGTTTCTATGTCAAGTATTGCGTACAATCTATTTACTGTAATTTCTTTCTCCAAAGATAGCACTTCCAACGCGAACCATATTGCTGCCATTTGTTATAGCTAATGGATAATCACCACTCATTCCCATGGAAAGTGTACTAAGGTTATATTTGTTTTTTAATGTATTGTATAAGGTATTTAATTTCTGAAACTCTTGAATTAATTGAGCTTCATCATTAGTAAAAGTAGCCATTCCCATTAATCCTTCAATTTTTATATTCTGAAGTGAAGTGAATTCTTCTGAAACTAATAATTGTAAAACATCTTCTTCAGGTAATCCAAATTTACTGTCTTCATCTGCAATTTTCACCTGAAGCAAACATGAAATAGTTCTATTGTTTTTTAAAGCTTGTTTATTGATTTCTTTTAAAAGTTTTAAACTATCAACAGCATGAATTAATGAAACAAACGAAGCCATATATTTCACTTTATTACGTTGTATATGCCCAATCATATGCCATTCAATATCTTTTGGCATTTCTTCATATTTTGCTGCCATTTCTTGGATTTTATTTTCACCAAAAACACGTTGTCCAGCCTCATAAGCTTCCATTATTTCTGGAATTGGCTTGGTTTTGGAAACAGCAACTAGAGTTACATTATTAGGTAACTTTGATTTTATGTTATTAAGACTATTTTTTATACTCATATCTATTTGCAAAAATATCTAATTAATATAAGAAAGTAGGGTAGAAGTGAAGTGTAAATTTATTTTTTCATTAAAAAACTAAGGATACTTATTTAAATAAGTATCCTTAGTAGCAAAAATTCAATCTGGTTAGTTTTTAATTTCTTTTTTTTACCATGAATTGAATCGTACTATAAATTTGGCGAAGCTCTTCATCACTAGATTCTTTCATTTCTGGGTCATCTTTTTGCACCAATGTTTTCCATTCTTCAAAAGACATATTTCTCAGTTTTTCCATATCTGCCTCATTTATTTCATCCGAGTCAAATGAATCTGGGTAATCATCTCCATTATCAATAAAGCTTTCTTGTTTTGATATTTTATAATTTGGCAAATTAAAATTTGAATCTGGAACGGTACTATTAAACGTAGCACTAGTAGCTTCTGTAATGGTCGTAATGCCCATTAAATTTGCTTCAGACTTAAGTACTACACCTTTATACATCCATTGCTTAACACCCATTAAATCCCATATTTCACATTGATAACCTAAAAATACTTCTTTACCAATTTGTTTTCCACCCATACCTTCAAGCATAGATTTTCCAACTTCACCTGCATCTTTATCAGGATGCATTTTTTTAATCATTTCCATCGCCAGATCTTTTTGTTGAAGGATCGTTTTATTTTTAAAATCTACCACATAGCTTTCACCATGATCCAATTTTGTCATTTGATGGTCTGAGGTAGTTTCATTAATTTCTTTTCCCATAATTACAGTATTTGTTGTTGTAGTAGATTCTTGTTCAAAAAGTTCAAGAGCTCCCCATTCTTTAAAATACCGAGTTTCTGTTCCACTTCCGGTAATAGTACTAGCTATTACTTTTCCTGAAATAGAAGTGTTATATTTTATAATACCTGATTTGATATCATATCTTTTCAATTGTTTTTCTTGGTTAGAATCTTTTAATGATAGACTGTCGGAAGGGTTGTTTTCATTTCCTTTGCAACCCATTGCGATTACTATTAATGCGATAATTAGACTTATTTTTTTCATTTTAAATAATTATTAGTTATTGATGATTTCTTGTAATTCGTAGATAGAGTAATGAGGATTGGTTTGCTCAGAAGTTTTGATGAGTTTAGCTATTATAGCTGGTTTATTAATTATAAGCCAAATTTTTAGTAGTTCCTCATTACTATTCACAGCTTCAACAACAGTACAGTTAAATGCCCCAATTTTTAAAGTAAGCTCTTCTTCTCCTACAACTCGGTATGTGCTTTCATTCAAAGGGTATAAAGCATAGTCTCCATTTTCATCGTTTTCTAGAAATCTAACATCTTCAGGTGTATTAGATCTATCATAGCCGTAAAAAATATTATCTACTTTAAAACTTTGATTTTCAACCTTAACATAGACATTTGCATTTAGTAATTTGGTGTCGAAAGTGTTTGTTTCTTCATTTAACTTAGCATATGAGTACACTAACTTTTTTGTTTCAGAAATCTTTTCAAGTTGTAAATGCAAGTCATGCCAGGGCAATTTTGACCTTTCGTTGTTATATTTATATTCACCATCTTCAGTATAGAAATCTTCTTCTGAAAATGTAAGGCTATCAATTTTTATAGTGTTTTTTACTTTTATTATTTTTTCTACTTTTTTGAATCCTTTATATGCATTTGAGTTATTAATTAATTCTAAAGTTTCTCCATTAATCTTAATTATTTTGTTTTGCCCCTTGAAAGTATCTTCACCGCGGAGTCCAATCATAATAAGTGACATGTCATTTTTATTAAACATCCATTCTCCGTTTAATGTTGATTCCATACCTTCTTGCTTTTCAATGATTGTAAATTCATTTGGCTCTCTAAAAGTTACAAACGTTTTTGCATAAGAATATGGAACACCTTTAAATTCCCAAGTTCCAAATAGCCTAGATTTTTTATTTGCAGTAGCAATTTTTTTTAAGTCTAATTTTTGATAGGTTACTTTTACTCCATTATTTTCTACAATGAGTTCTTTATTTGTGAGGCTTAAAATTTTAT
>JAHRWC010000145.1 GCA_019090365.1 Flavobacteriaceae bacterium | reverse complement strand
TACACTTCTAGCTTCGTCGGCAGCGTCAGATGTGTATAAGAGACAGCCCCTGATGTAGACATGGAATGGAAATATAATATTAGATGCTTAGTTAAAAGAGGTGGAATCGTAATTCCGAAATATTTTTATATTGATCCAAAAATCAAAATTAATTCAAGTAATTAGTCTTTAATATCGTGAAGACATTTTATCTCATATTTAATAATATTATAAAAAGGACTTATTTAATTATAGGTCTTTTTTGTTTGTTTGGCAGCGCTTTACATTCTCAAAATCAAAAAATAAGTGATAGCTTGATTAAGATCTATCAAAATGGAGAGTATGAAGAAAAAGATGAGCTAGATATTTTAAAAGAAATTACTGATACAGAAACTAATACAGAAAAATTATTAACATATAGTCTTCAGCTAATCGTTGCAGCTAAAACTGTAGATTCTGCACGATATGAATACTTAGGATATCTTCAAAAAGGAAATGCATATCGATTGAAGAGTGATTTAACTAAAGCCTTAGAAAGTTATTTCGCTGCTTCTAAAGTAGCAACAAATTCTAATTTAAAAGATAAAGAAGCATCTATAAATATTTCTATTGCAGATGTATACTCAATAATGGGTGATAGTGAGACCTCTCTTAATTATTACCGTCAAGCACTACAATTATTAGAAAAAAATAAAGATTCTATAAATTTAGCATCTGCTCAATTGAATCTTGGTGATGAATTTTATAATCAAAAGGAATTAGACTCAGCCTTATATTATTTTAGCGAATCTGGTAAAATATTTAAAGCCAAAAAATTTGAATTAGGAGAAGCATATAACCTTGGGAATGTTGGATTAGTTTATGCTGAAATAGGTGAAAATGAAAAAGCAGAAGAAAATTTAAATGGCGCAATAGAAACCCTTGAAAAATTAGAAGATTATTACCCTATATGTGTATATATAAACGCAATGTCAGATATATATCAAGATAGAAATAATAATACGAAAGCACTTGAATATGCTGAAAGAAGTTTGCAATTAGCTAAAAAATATGGTCTTAAAGATCAAGTTGGTGATTCCTATCTTAAGTTATCAGATTTATATGAATACAAAGGGCAGATAAAAAAATCATTCGATTTTTATAAAACGCATATTATATATAAAGACAGTGTTAAAGGATTAAAGGATGTTCAGCTTATGGCTAATGAACGTACAGAACATGAAGTTGAAAAAAAACAAGTAGAAGTTGATTTATTAAACGAACAGAAAAAAACTCAAAAAATAATTGCTGGAGCTATTGGTGTTGCCTTATTGTTTATTTGCTTCTTAGCATATTCTTTGTTTAAAAGAAATAAATACATGCGGAAAACAAATGAAATAATTGAATACGAAAAGCAACGTTCAGAAGATTTATTAAAAAACATATTACCAGAAGAAACTGCTCAAGAATTAAAAGAGAATGGTACAGTTAAAGCGAAAAGATTTGAATCAGTTTCTGTATTATTTACAGATTTTAAAGGATTTACAAAATACTCTGAAAGTTTAAGTCCAGAAAAATTAGTAGAAAGTATAGATTTTTATTTTTCAAAGTTTGATGAAATCATAGAAAAACATGGGCTCGAAAAAATTAAAACAGTAGGAGATGCATATATGTGTGCTGGAGGATTACCATTTCCTAGTGATAATCATGCATTAAAAATATGTTTAGCTGGATTAGATATTGTTGATTTTGTTGCAAAAACTATGAATGATCCTAATCATGAATTAGCCAAGTTTGATATTAGAGTTGGTGTCAACACAGGACCTGTAGTTTCAGGAATTGTTGGAACAAAAAAGTTTGTGTATGATATTTGGGGAGATACCGTAAATGTTGCTAGTAGAATGGAAAGCTCTGGTGAAATAGGGAAGGTAAATGTTAGTGAATCAACTTATAATTTACTAACAAAATACCACGAATTTGAATTTACTTCAAGAGGTGCAATTGAAGCTAAAGGTAAGGGTAAAATAAATATGTACTTTGTGAATATTGGCACACAAAAACAATCGATTTACGCTTAATAACTCTTAGAATCTAAAGATCTAATTCAATAGGCATACAAAAGTGTCAAAAGAATGTAAAAGAAATGTCAACTATTGTAAAATGTCATGAAATTGTATGTTATTTACATATAATTAATAATGAAGAACCCCATTTATATTGAAAAACTTATCCTTTTTAATAATATTATTATGTGTGTTTTCTTGTACAAAACAATCAGATAATCCTTTTTCTGAAACAATTAAAGTTTCCTTACGTGAGGTTGGGCATCAATTATTATTAAATAATTTGGATTCCACTTCAGTAGTTAAACCTATCATAGAAGTAGATGAAAATAAGTTTCAAATATCATTTGAAAGCAATCTAACAATTCATCCAGATAGTTTAGTAAAGATTATTAAAACTAGTTTAATCAAAGCTAGTTTGCCACAGCATTATCTTGTAGAAGTACTTCAATGCAAAGACATGGAAGTTGCTTATAGCTATAAAGTAATGGATAATGTTGATAAAGACATACTTCCTTGTGGAGGTAGGAATTTAAAAGAAGATTGTTATACTGTAACTGTGCGTTTTACTAATTTGCCAATCAAAGAGGAACAAAATTATTCTATGCCTATAATTATAGTTAGTATTTTATTTCTGTCTCTTATACACATCTGAC
>JAHRWC010000144.1 GCA_019090365.1 Flavobacteriaceae bacterium | reverse complement strand
TATTGTATCGAGGTTGGTATTTTTTAATCAGATTATTTTCTAATAGTAAAGCATCTGTTTCGGTTGCAACCACAATATGTTTTATGGTTACAATCTTCTTAACTAATAGTCTAGTCTTTCCGTTATCATGCGTTTTTGTAAAGTAAGAAGCAACTCTCTTTTTTAAATTTTTAGCTTTTCCAACATACAAGAGTTTATCCTCACTATCGTAATATTGGTATACTCCAGGCTTATTGGGTAAAGTTGAAGTCTGCAATACAATGGAAGGATTTGCCATAGCCCAAAGATATAGGATGTTTTGCTACCTTGAAAGACTTTCAAATCAAAAATATGAGTAAAGTAAATATTTAAGTATTGCAGTTAATTTTTATTAAATTAGCAAAAGTGAATTAAAATATGAATATAGCCGTTTTATCAAGAGGATCTTCTTTATACTCTACCAAAAGTATTATCAATGCAGGTGCGACTAGAAATCATGCCATGGAAGTTTTAGATCCAACCTACTTTACATTATCAATTGAAAATAACAAACCTGTAGTAAGATATTATGATGAAATTATAGATGATTTGGATGCAATTATTCCAAGAATAGGAGCTTCAAATACTTATTTAGGGTCTTCTGTGGTTCGTCATTTTCAATCTATGGGAGTTTTTACAGTGGTTTCTCCTGAAGCAATTTTACAATCTAGAGATAAATGGATTTGCACTCAAATATTATCGAAAGCAGATGTTGCCGTTCCTAGAACTTTCTTCGGAAATGCTACTGATTTTGACACGATACTTTCAGAATTTAATAAAGAACCTGTCATCATTAAAATACTTGAAGGAACCCACGGGAATGGAGTTATTTTAGCTGAAACATACAAAAGCGCATTATCAACAATGCAAACCTTAAAAACAGCGAATGTTCCATTTATAGTACAAGAATTTATTGAAGAATCTAATGGTAGTGATGTTCGGATAATCGTTATTGATGGAGAAGTTGTAGCTGCTATGAAACGACATTCAAAAGATGGTGATTTTAGATCTAATTTACATCGCGGAGGTTCTTCAGAAATAATTAAACTTAATCATGAAGAAGAACACATTGCTAAAAAAGCAGCTAAAGCTTTAGGATTAGGAATTTGTGGTGTTGATATTTTACAATCTAAAAATGGACCCTTAGTTCTTGAGATTAATTCAACTCCAGGTTTGGAAGGTATTGAAACTACAACGGGTATAAATATTTCTCAAAAAATGATTAGCTATATTGAAAGAAACAAAAAATAAAATGACCAATAAAAAGGAAGATGTATTAGAGATTTTAGGGGAGGAAATTGGTTTAGGAGAAAGTAAAACGATCGATTTTAATATTGCAAAATTATTTACGAATACAAAAATTGAAATTCCAATAATAATTGAACGTGCTAATGAATCTGGACCAGTTATATTAATAACAGCCGCGATTCATGGTGATGAAATTAATGGTGTAGAAATAGTACGTCAATTAATATCTAAAAAAATAAATCGCCCAAAAAAAGGGACGATTATATGTATTCCTATTTTAAATGTGTTTGGTTTTTTAAATACCAGTAGAGCTTTTCCTGATGGGAGAGATTTAAACAGAATTTTTCCAGGTACAAAAACAGGTTCTTTAGCGAGTAGAGTTGCTTATTATTTTTCAAATCGAATACTACCACATGCCGATTATTGTTTAGATTTTCATACCGGTGGTGCCAGTAGATTTAATGCTGCTCAAATTCGCATTAAACCAGGAGATGATTTTCTTTTAAATCTAGCAAAAGTATTTAACGCACCTTTTATTGTGTATTCAAATAATATTAAAAAGTCTTATCGTTCTACTTGCGATAAAATGGGCATTCCGATCATTCTTTTTGAAGGAGGTAAATCGCTCGATAGCAATAAAGAAATTATTCGTTATGGCGTTAATGGAGTGACTCGTTTTTTAGATCATTTAGATATGCTTAACAAGAATATTAAAGTGAAACCTATTAATAAAAACACGGTAATTATTGAAAAAAGCAGATGGATAAGAGCGCAGCGCAGCGGACTTTTACACGCAAAAATAAAATGCAATAAATTTGTGACTAAAGGAGATGTTTTAGCTACTATAACAGATCCTTATGGAAAAATGCGATTTAAAGTTTTAGCAAAAAACGACGGTTTTATTATCAATGTAAATCAAGCGCCTATCGTACATCAAGGAGATGCAATTTTTCATATATCTACAAAAAATGATTTTTTCATAAATGGAGAGGAAAGAGAAAATTTCGATGAATAAACAAGCCCTTCGGAAATTATACAAACAAAAAAGAACTGAATTATCTTTAGATGACATTGAAGATTTAAGTCTTCAAATTGCAAATCATTCACTTCAGCTTCCAGTTTGGGAACATTCAAATTATCATTTGTTTTTAAGCATTTCAGAAAAAAAAGAGATCAATACCGAATATCTGCTTCATATTCTTCAAGGTAGAGATAAGAGTATAATTGTTCCAAAATCAGATTTTAACACAGGAGAATTAATTCATATACTATTACAAGATAATACGAAATTACAAATCTCATCGTATGGCATTCCTGAACCAGTTTCAGGAATAGAATTACCACCTTCAAGTTTGGAAGTGATTTTTGTGCCATTGTTAGCCTTTGATATTAACGGAAATAGAATTGGATATGGAAAAGGATTTTATGATCGCTTTCTAGCACAATGTAATCCCAATTCCATTTTTATTGGACTTTCCTTTTTTGAAGCTGAAGATTCTATAGAATGTTCTTCCTTAGGTATTCCATTACATTATTGTATTACTCCTTTTAAAGTTTATACATTTTAAAAAAAAACTGCTATCTTTAATGTCATAAATTAACTTA
>JAHRWC010000143.1 GCA_019090365.1 Flavobacteriaceae bacterium | reverse complement strand
ACTTGCCAAGAAGATGCAGCACTCATCCAACCTAAATCCGCAGAAGTTGGAGCAAGATTAGTAATTGCTAACATAGTTGGAGCTAAACATGAAGGAGCTTCATTAAATTACAAAAATGAAGAAACTCTTTTTAAAGGGAAATATGTTATTGTCTGGAAAAAAATTGAAAACGACTGGAAAATCTATCTTGACATTTGGAATAAATTATAAAAATTAAAACATTGAATATATATGTTATCAAAAACTGAAAAGGACAATTATAGAGATTTATTATTTAGACATTTAGATGGAATTGCCATTGCACCAGTCGCCTACTCTTTACATGAAAAAGGGATATTGAATTATATTCTTAAAAATAGCCCTTGTGAAATTGAAACTATAACAAATAAATTTGATGCAAATGAAGGGTATTTAAATGTTGGATTGCGGTTATTAGCATCGCAAGGCTGGCTTTCGCATAAAGTAGATAATATAGAAAACAAGATTAATATATCTACAAATGAAAAAAGTAGTTTCGCTTTTTCGCAGATAGAATTATATAAGGATGTTGTTCATTTTTTAAAAACTTCGGAAGAATTCCACCCAAGAACACTCGAAATAGGTCAGTTTAATATTTTAAATAAAATATTTAATTTATTTATAAAAGGCAATTACGACCCAAGTTCGTCCAACGAATTAGAACAATCTATACAACAACAAATAAAAAGTCATATTGAAGGTGTTTTAGTAGGGCCGATTACTGTTTTATTAGGCATGGACGGAATGTTTCATCAGTATTTTATGGAAGCCTCTTTTAGCCCAGAAGAATATCATGAAGACCCAAAAAGCTTCAGTAAAATTTTAGATTTTTTAAGTTTTCTAGGCTGGTTCAGTAAAAAAAATGAGCATTATACGTTTACAAAAAAAGGGATGTTCTTTGCGAGAAGATCTTCAGCTTATGGTGTAACAGTTTCTTATATACCTACGTTTAGAAGAGTTGATGAACTTATGTTTGGTAATGCAAATATCCTTAGAAGTTCAATGCCAAATTCTGTTGAATTACATGTGGATAGAGAAATGAATGTTTGGGGAAGCGGTGGAGCACATTCAGCATATTTTAAAAAAATAGATGAAATCATCATCGCCCTTTTCAATAAGCCTATAGATGAACAACCTAAAGGGATATTAGATATGGGTTGCGGAAATGGCGCATTCTTAATTCATTTATTTGAAGTAATAGAACAACGCACAAAACGAGGTCCATTATTAGAAGAACACCCTTTATTTTTAATAGGAGTAGATTATAATAAAGCAGCTTTAAAAGTTACTAGAAGTAATTTAGTTAAAGCTGATATATGGGCGAAAGTTATTTGGGGAGATATTGGTGATCCTGAAAAACTACAAGAAGATATAAAAACAAATTACGATATTAATTTAAGTGATCTATTGAATGTTCGCACATTTTTAGACCACAATAGACCTTGGTCTGAACCTAAAAATACAGATGCGAATAGAGCAAGTTTATCTAATGGAGCTTTTGCAAGTAAAGGATTACGACTATCCAACTCTGTTGTAGAACAAAACTTAAAGGAACACATGGAAAAATGGGAGCCTTTTATAAAAAACTTCGGGTTATTACTAATCGAATTACACACAATAGATCCAGAAATTGCAGCAAAGAATATTGGTAAAACTGCAGTAACTGCTTATGATGCTACTCATGGTTTTTCAGATCAATATATACTCGAATTAGAGGTGTTTCAAAAAGTAATTAAAGAACTTAATCTAAATACTGTTGAACAACATTTTTCAAAGTTTCCAAATAATGAATTAGCAACGGTAAGTATTCATTATTTAAAAGGTGTTTCTAATTAAGAAATAGTTGTTAGCAATCTTGATTATCACAATCAGATTCACAATCACCAATAGAATCGCCATGAGCTAAATGAGCAGGCAAAGCATTAATACTAATCTCTATTGCATGTGCATTGTCTGGATTACCAGGAGGAATATGACAAATTACTATTTTTGGCCCAGATTTTAAATCATTAGAAGAATTACTTTCAGTTGTAAAACCAAAAACTAATAAACATATAATTAAAAGTACATTTTTCATGATAAAAAGGAATTGATTATTACTAAATATAAGCATAATTAATTCATTTTAAATATTTTACATTTTTATTGGTTATACGACATAATTACTTCGTTTAAAAGTAAAAATTTCAAGTAAGTGATCCATGAACACACTATATTTATAATAAACAATTAAGAACATGTCATTATTAAATCCATTTCATTTAGCAATCCCAGTAAATAATCTTGAAGTTTGCAGGTTATTTTATAGAGAAGTACTTGGCTGCAAAGAAGGTAGGAGTAGCGATATTTGGGTTGATTTTAATTTTTTCGGACATCAATTGGTGATTCATTATAAGGAAAATAATTCAGTAGAATTAAATACAAACCCTGTTGATGGTAAGAATGTTCCTGTACCTCATTTTGGCGTAGTTTTAAATATGGAAGATTTTAACCTTCTTTCAGAAAAATTAAAAAATAAAAACATTAATTTTATCATAGAACCTTATATCCGTTTTGAAGGATTAATTGGAGAACAAGCTACCATGTTTTTTTATGACCCATCTGGAAACGCATTAGAGTTTAAAGCCTTTAAAAATATAGATCAATTATTCGAGAAATAATAAATAGATACACATGAAATCAATCAGCTCAAATACCATTAAGCAATTATTTATACTCTTTCTCATTGTAATGATGGCAATGCTTATTTTCAATGAACTACTACCCTATCTTTCAGGAGTCCTTGGAGCAATAACTCTTTATGTTTTAATGCGTAAATGGATGGGAAAACTAGTTAAAAAAAAATGGAAACCTGCTTTGGCTGCCAGTGTTTTAATGCTTATTTCTTTTATAGGAATATTAGTGCCGATGATAGGTGTAATAGCTATGTTGGGAAACAAAATTGGCAATGCTGTTAAAAATTCTGAAAAAGTATTTACTGCTTTAAAGAGTCAGATAAGTGTATGGGAACAACAATTTGGTTACGACCTTAACTCACAAATTGATGTTTCTGCAATTTCTACTTGGCTTACGGAAAACCTACAAGGGTTTGCTGGAAACACCTTCGATATTTTCATATCAATTGCTATAATGTATTTCATGTTATATTATATGCTTACAAGCCATAGATTTCAAAAAAACTCATTATTAAATTATTTACCCCTTTCTTCTGAAAACCTTAAAATTATAAGTGATGAAGTAAGCAAGATGGTTCGTTCTAATGCATTAGGAATACCCCTAGTTGCTGTAGCACAAGGAATCATAGCTCTTATTGGTTTTTTAATTTTTGGAGTAGAAGACCCTTTCTTTTGGTTTGTAATCGTAGCTGTTGGATCTATGATACCTTTTGTTGGGACTTTGGTTGGAATTTTACCCGTTTTTATTATTTCACTTTCAACAGGGCATTCTTTTCAAGCATGGGGAATCTTATTATACGGAATCATTGTGGTAGGATCTGCTGATAATATTATTCGGCTTTT
>JAHRWC010000142.1 GCA_019090365.1 Flavobacteriaceae bacterium | reverse complement strand
TATACTAAAAAACTAAAGGAATGTCTATTAAAGAAAGGTTAATGTAAAACTAATTCCCTTTAATGCGTTGCCACAAATTATTCATCAAAAATTTAGCATCTCGCCCTGTTTTTGGCATTTCGATAACTTGTATTTTTCCATTAATATTATCCAAGCGATAGGAAAATGAAAAAAAAGAAGTTCCATCTTTTCTTGGTATAAGCCCGAATCGTAAATCATTAAAATACCAATGTTCATCTTTTTGTTCAACGATATACCAACCGTCACTAATGGTTATCATACGTTTCACATTAGGAAATTTTATAAGTTCTTTTGAAGCTTGACGGTGCTTTGGATAAGATTTAAAACTAATATCTTGAGTGTCAAAAAATGAATAATCGGCAATTAAGTAATTTTCTGATGTGTCAATATTAGCATTCCAGAGCAATGTACTAAATGGTGCTGGACGTGTGCTTATTTGCGTATAATCTATTTGTTGATTTTGTAATGCATGTTCAAATCGGTTTTCAATTATAACTTTGATCACTAAAGTTGTCAGTAAATACAATGTTGAAATGATAAGCCCAGCCCTATTTAAACGAGATCTTGTTTTAGATTGGCGTTTAAAAAATAGCACCATGACCGTAAGAACCAAAAAAGGTAAAGTGTACAAAGGATCAATTACAAAAATAGAATTAAAAGCTAGACGTGTATCGAATGGCCAAAAAATTTGAGTTCCCCAAGTAGTAAATGCATCTAATATTGGATGTGTAAATAGCCCTAAAAAAAATAGTTTAGTCCAGGGTTTCCATCCAAGATTCGATTTCCGTTCTATTCGATTTATCAACCAACCCAATAATGGAGCTAATAATACACAAAAAAGTATGGAATGACTAAAACCACGATGCCATTCTATTGCTGTAATAGTATCGGTTAAAGAACCGAAAATTACATCTAAATCTGGAATGGTTCCAGCTATAGCACCATAAAGTAAGGCTTTATTGCCTACTTTTTTTCCTAATACAGCTTCTCCAACTGCGGCTCCTAAAACTATTTGTGTTAATGAATCCAATTAAAATTATTGAATTACGAAAATATGTATTTTAAATGGTCTCTTAAGAGATTAATAAATCTGTTATTTATTAATTCATAATTTTAAGTTAATTCTGTAACATTTTTAAGAAGTCTTTCGTCATACTTCAAATAAAAACAATCAATCAAAATAATACATCATGAAATCAAATCATCCATTTTTTAAAAATGCCCTAATCATTCTTTTTGCCCTTTTAATGGGTACAACGAGTTTTTCCCAATCGAAAGTTGAACAAATAGATCAATTATTAAGTACATATAAAGAGTATGGCAAGTTTAACGGTACCGTATTAGTGTCTGACCAAGGAAAAGTGATCTATAAAAAAGGATTTGGAATGGCTAATATGGAATGGGATATTCCTAACAAACCCAATACCAAACACCGTTTAGGTTCAATCACTAAGCAATTTACTGCAATGCTAATATTACAATTAGTAGTTGAAGGTACAATTGACTTACAAGAACCAATTATTACCTATTTACCAGATTATCCAAAAGCTACAGGCGATATTATTACTACCCATCATCTACTTACGCATACTTCTGGAATACCAAATTATACAGCAGATTCAAAGTTTATGGAAGATGAAAGTCGTGATCCATATACTCCTTCAGCATTTGTGAAAAAGTTTGATGAAAGAGAACTAGATTTTGCTCCAGGCGAAAAATTCAACTATAGCAATTCTGGTTATTTCCTTTTAGGAGAACTTTTAGAGAAATTAACTGGAAAAACCTATGAACAATTACTTCATGATAAAATATTCAAGCCTTTACAAATGAATGATACAGGATATGATAATCATAAAGATATTTTAAAAAATAGAGCTACTGGATATCAAAAACAAGGAGCTGGTTATATAAATTCTAAATATTTAGATATGTCAATTCCATATGCTGCAGGTTCTATGTACTCAACGGTTGAAGATTTATACAAATGGGATCAAGCCTTGTATACTACTACCCTATTGCCAAAAGAGTATATGACGTTATATTTTAAACCTTATATTCCTGCATTTGGTAATGCTCAATACGCGTATGGTTGGGGAGTTGGTTATGATAAAATAGGAAGCTCAAAGGATAGTATTTACACAATTGGACATGGTGGTGGTATTCACGGATTTAATACTAATATTTCTAGAGCTACTTCAAACAAGTCATTGATTGTACTTTTAAATAATACAAGTGGAGCTCCACTTAATAGTATTACAAGAGCGATTAGAGGTATTATGCATGGAAAAGCATATGATATGCCTAAAAAGTCTGTTGCGGATGACTTATTTGCTGTAATTGAAGAAAAAGGAATTGATGCTGGAATATCGTTTTATAACAGCATTAAGGATGATGAAAATTATAACTTAAGTGAAAGAGAAATGAATAATATTGGATATCAATTGATGGGATCTAATAAAACAGAAGAAGCTTCAAAAGTATTTCAACTAAATGTTGATGCCTTCCCTACTTCTTCGAATGCTTATGATAGTTTAGGTGAAAGTTATATGAAATTAGGAAAAAAAGAACTTGCCATTAAAAATTATAGAAAATCGGTTGAATTAAATCCTAATAATCAAGGAGGAATCGAATATTTAAAGAAATTAGGCGATGATGTGAGTGATTTAGTAAAAGATGTAAAAGTATCGGATGCTATTTTAGAAACTTACATTGGTAAATACGAACTTATGCCAGGCTTTATAATAGCTATTACTAAAGAAGGAAATCAATTAAAAGCACAAGCAACTGGGCAGCCTATTGCTGATGTTTTTCCGAAGTCTGAAAATGAATTTTATTTGAAAGTAGTAAATGCACAATTAACTTTTAATAAAAATGAATCTGGTGATGTTGAAAGCCTGACGCTTTTACAAGGAGGAAGAGAAACAACTGGAAAACAGATAGATTAGATTTTCAGTATTAAAAGTGTATACACAATATAAACCCTTTTCATTTTTGAAAAGGGTTTATATTTATTATTATCTAGTATTAAGTCAATACTAATTAAGTATTATAGAGACTTCATATCAATAACAAAGCGGTACTTAACATCACTTTTTAACATGCGTTCATAAGCTGCATTTATTTCTTGCATTTTAATAACCTCAACATCAGAAGTGATATTGTGTTTTCCACAAAAATCTAACAATTCTTGTGTTTCAGTAATGCCTCCTATTAATGATCCCGCAACACTTTTTCGCCCCATAATCATTGGTACAGTGACTAACATAGGATCTATTGGACCTAAATATCCAACAATCACAAGAGTTCCATTAATATTTAAAGTGCCAACGTACGGGTTTAAATCGTGTTCATAAGGTACGGTATCAATGATTAAATCAAATGCGCCCATTGCATTTTCCATCTGACTTTCATCTGTTGAAATTATAACCTCATGAGCACCTAAAGCTTTTGCATCTTCAATTTTATTAGTAGATCTTGAAAATAAAGTGACATGAGCTCCTAAAGCATGTGCCAGTTTAATAGCCATATGTCCTAATCCTCCTAATCCAACAACCGCAACTTTACTATCTTTATTTACATTCCAATGGCGTAAAGGAGACCAAGTAGTAATACCTGCACATAATACAGGTGCAATTCCAGCTAAATCAAGATTTTCAGGAACACTTAATACAAATGATTCATCTACAACGATAATTTCTGAATAACCTCCATGCGTATTGGTGTCTAAATGCTTATCATGCCCTCCATAGGTTCCAACCCATTCTGGACAATATTGTTCTAAATCATTTTTACAATTATTACATGATCTACATGAATCGACCAAACAACCAACAGCAACGATATCACCAATGCTATGCTTAGAAACCCCTGCTCCTATTTTACTTACTCTCCCAACAATTTCATGTCCTGGTACAACAGGATAAACAGTCATACCCCAATCATTCTTTGCAAAATGTAAATCGGAATGACATACTCCACAGTAAAGAATATCTATTTCAATATCGTTTTCAGTAACTTCTCTTCTAAGTATTTTAAATTGTTTTAGAGCTGATTCTGAAGATACAGTCCCATAGGCTTTTACATTTTTTGTGTTCATTATTTAATTGTTAGAATTATGTAAACTCTAAGATACAAAAAGTTATTTACACAATTATTATAATGATTCAGACCAAACATTGAAAAGTGCTTTTGCTTGATCAGTTGCATTTTCATCCATACTGAACACAAAATTAGTAACCCTTGGAAACATCATTGCCTCTAGATCAATTGTTTCATCATCTCTGATAATTGATATATCATAAGAATCTGATGGTTTTAATTGTGACCACATCTTTTTTATATCCCCAATTGTATCCTCATTAAATGGCTGTCCGTTTACAGATTTAACAATATCTCCTTTTTTAAGCCCTAATTTTTGAGCCCCTTCAGAACATTTTAAAATAGTAAACCCTTTCTCAGATAAATAATAACGCAAGCCAGTTTCACTTTCATTTTCATTAATTATTTGTTCTTTAAAATCAATCCCAATCAAATTATAAATTTCTTTAAATGGCAATGGTTCAGCAC
>JAHRWC010000141.1 GCA_019090365.1 Flavobacteriaceae bacterium | reverse complement strand
GTGTAATGTGCCATAAAACAGAATGTGTTGGGCCTATTCCAAGGATTAAAAAATTATTAATTAATTAGTCTTTTGGAACGTAAAATAATTACGACATTAGACGGTTCAACCACCATTCATTTACCCGAATGGGACGAACAATATCACTCCAAAAATGGAGCTATACAAGAAGCCTATCACGTTTTTATCGAGATGGGCTTTTTCTATTTTCTGAATAAATTTCAGCCCAAAGAAGTTAATATTCTTGAAATCGGATTTGGAACAGGGTTAAATGCATTTATAACTCTCCTTGAAACTCAAAAAAGGAATGTTTCAACTTTTTATACAGGAATTGAAGCTTATCCTGTAGAAGGTTCAGAAATCAAACAATTAAATTACCATCAACAATTAAAAGTTGCCGAAGAAGATTTTTTAATACTTCATTCTTCTCCATGGGGAAAAACATTAAAGCAAAATTCAAATTTTAAGCTTTTAAAAAGAAAGATGTTTTTTTCTGAAATAAATGATACAAATCAATATGATATCATCTATTTCGATGCTTTTGGTGCACGCGTGCAACCTGAGTTATGGACAGAAGAAATCTTTCAAAGAATGTATGATGCATTAAAAGTAAATGGAGTTTTAGTAACCTATTCTGCAAAAGGTTCTGTGCGTCGTGCTATGCAAGCTGTTGGTTTTAAAGTTGAACGCCTTCCAGGGCCTCCAGGAAAACGAGAGATGTTAAGAGCCACAAAAGTTGATTAACATCAATTTATTTCTAATTAACTTTATTCCTAATATTTAGCTTCAAAAAAACAGTGACATTTTGACATTTTTCAAGAAATGGCAGTACTTTTGTAAACTTTATAAAAAATTACAAAACACTCATAAATGAGCACAAAAGATAAAACGAAAGAAGCTGATGTTTCAGAAGAAACAAAAGTGAATGAAAATGAAGCTTCAACAGCTACTGAAACAAAAGAAGAAGTTAAAGATCCTTTAGCAGAGTTACAGGCTGATCTTGAAAAAGAAAAAGATAGAAATTTACGTCTATTTGCAGAGTTTGAGAATTTTAAGAAAAGAACCGCAAGAGAACGTATCGATTTATTTAAAACAGCTGGACAAAGTGTAATGGAATCGATACTTCCTGTATTAGATGATTTTGATCGTGCATTAAACGAATTAAACAAATCTGGTGACGATAGTCATTTAAAAGGAATTGAATTGATTAATAATAAACTTAGAGAAACATTGAAGTCGAAAGGTTTAGAGGTAATTGAAACAAAACAAGGAGATGTTTTTAACGCAGATAATCATGAAGCTGTAACTCAAATTCCTGCTCCAAATAAAAAATTAAAAGGAAAAATAATTGACGTAATTGAAAAAGGTTATGCAATTGGTGATAAAATTATTCGCTACCCTAAAGTAGTTATTGGTCAATAATATACAACATGGCAAAACAAGATTTTTACGAAATATTAGGTATCTCAAAGGATGCATCTGCAGCCGAAATTAAAAAAGCATACCGTAAAAAAGCGATTGAATTTCACCCTGATAAAAATCCAGATGATTCTAATGCAGAGGAAAAATTTAAAAAAGCAGCTGAAGCCTACGAGGTTTTAAGTGATGCAGATAAAAAAGCAAAATACGATCGTTTTGGACATCAGGCATTTGAAAATGGTGGTGCTGGCGGCTTTGGTGGCGGTGCTGGAGGTATGAATATGGATGACATATTTAGTCAGTTTGGTGATATCTTTGGCGGCGGCGGCGGTTTTGGAGGCTTTGGCGGAGGAAGAGGTCGAGCACAAGTGAAAGGAAGTAATTTACGTATTCGTGTAAAACTTACCTTAGAAGAAATTGCCAATGGAGTTGAAAAGAAAATAAAAGTAAAGCGTAAAAAAGTAGCAAAAGGTACTACATATAAAACATGTTCTACCTGTAATGGGCAAGGACAAGTTACAAGAATTCAAAATACAATATTAGGTAGAATGCAAACTTCAGCTCCATGTAATACATGCGGAGGAAGTGGGCAAACAATAGACTCAAAACCTAGTAATGCAGATGCTCATGGAATGCTTTCTACTGAAGAGACTGTTTCTATTAAAATTCCTGCCGGTGTCGTTGAAGGAATGCAATTGAAAGTTTCAGGAAAAGGAAATGAAGCTCCTGGAAATGGAATATCTGGAGACCTTTTAGTTGCAATTGAAGAACAAGCACATCCAACTTTACAGAGAGAAGGAGATAATTTACATTATGACCTTTATATAAGTTTTTCTGAAGCTGCATTAGGTACTTCAAAAGAAATTGATGCAGTTACTGGAAAAGTTAGGATTAAAATTGAATCTGGTGTGCAAAGTGGTAAAATATTGAGGTTACGTAATAAAGGAATACCTAGTATTAATAACTATGGGTCTGGAGATTTGTTAGTTCATGTAAATGTTTGGACGCCAAAAACATTGAACAAAGAACAAAAAGAATTTTTTGAAAAAATGAATGAAGACAGTAACTTCCAACCCAATCCGGAAAAGGAAGACAAGTCATTTTTTGAAAAAGTAAAAGATATGTTTACATAAATTCCTTTTAATTAATTTATTTTATATATATTTGAGAATCACTAATGCTATTAGTGATATT
>JAHRWC010000140.1 GCA_019090365.1 Flavobacteriaceae bacterium | reverse complement strand
CTTCAGATAATAGATTATTATCTGTTAACTATGGTGAATACCAAAAAATAGAAGGAGATGATTATCCATCTGAAGTTTTAATATTAACTTCAGAAAACAATAAAAAAACAAGTATCGAATTAAAATTTAAAAAGATTGACCACAATGCAACGGTACGTTTTCCGTTTACTATACCTGATGGTTATAAAGAAATCGTTTTAAATAAATGAGAAATTTTCGCACATATCTTTTATTAGTAGTTGGAATGTTTATGATAACTTCCATGTCTTCACAGTCTAATAAACAAAAGCGTTTAGAAGAAAAAAGGCAAGCGCTGATCAATGAAATTACTCAAATAAACAGACTTCTTTTTGACACTAAGAAGGAAGGGAAATCTGTTCTAACACAAGTTGAAAATTTGAATAGTCGAATTTCAACGCGAGAAAATTTAATTAGAATTACCAATCAACAAGCCAATTTATTGACCCGTGAGATTAATGAAAACATTAATAGTATGGAGCAATTAAGAGATGAATTAAAAGAGTTGAAAGAGGATTACGCAGGTATGATTATTAAATCATATAAAAGTAAATCGCAACAAAGTAGAATTATGTTTTTACTCTCTTCTCAAAACTTTCTTCAAGCCTATAAAAGAGTGAAGTATATGAATCAATATACTAAACACAGAAAAAAGCAAGGAGAAAGTATTAAGGATAAAACGGTCTTACTACAACAATTAAACACCGATTTATTAGCTCAGAAAAAAAATAAACAAGCTTTAATTGAAGAAAATAAAATTGCTAAAAGCGAATTAACTAAGGAGAAAAAAGATCAAGAAAAACTAGTTGCTACTCTTAAAGAGAACGAGGGCAAGTTTGCTAGTCAGATTCGAAAAAAACAAAGGGAAGCTGATAAAATAGACAAACAAATAGATGCATTAATTAAAGCAGCAATTGCAGCTTCCAATAAAAAAGCTTCTAAAAATAATAAGACGACAACTACTTCTTCAAAAACATTTGCCTTAACAGCTGAAGCAAAAGCATTAGCTGCTAGTTTTACCAATAATAAAGGGAAATTACCTTGGCCTGTAAAAAATGGAATTGTTGCTAAAAAGTATGGAAAACAAAGACATCCACAATTACCAAATGTAACTACTTTTAATAGTGGAGTTGAAATAGCAACTGCCAAAAATGGAATAGCTAGAGCTGTTTTTGAAGGTGAAGTAATGCAGATCCAACAATTAAAAGGAGCCAATAAAGCTATTTATATCCAACATGGAAATTATATTACGGTGTATAATAACATGTCTACCGTATTAGTTAAAAAGGGAGATAAGGTATCTACGAAACAAAAGTTAGGAACTATTTATACGAATCCTGTAACAGGAAAAACATTACTAAAGTTTCTTATTTATAAGAATTTAAATAAGATGAATCCAGCCGATTGGGTGTATAAAATGTAAACTATTAATGTGGTAATTTATCTCGAAGCATTCCGTAGATAAACGTTCCAAAAGTTGCTGCAGCTAGAACAATTAGCATTGACATAACACCAGTTCCTACCAATATATACATAGGTCCAGGACAAGCACCAATAAGCGCCCAACCAAATCCAAAAATTGTACCCCCAAGAATATATCTTGCAAAACCTCTGTCTTTTAAAGGAACTGAAAGTTGTTTCCCGTTTAATGAATTGACTTTAAATCTTTTTGAGAGTTGTAAAAATAATATTCCTGTACCTATCGCTGTTCCAATTATTCCATACATATGAAACGATTGAAAACGAAACATTTCATAAATACGATACCAAGAAACAGCTTCAGATTTAACTAAAACAATTCCGAAGAAAATTCCAACGAGTAAAAATTTTAATAGTTTCATCTGTTATACGATATATGGTAAAATAAAATTAACGGTAATTAATCCTCCTAAAAAGAATCCAATTACTGCAATAAGTGAAGGTTTTTGTAAACTGCTTAATCCTGTGATAGCATGTCCGGAAGTACAACCACCAGCATAACGTGTTCCAAAACCAACTAATAAACCACCAATGATTAACAATGAAAGTCCTTTAAAAGAAGTGACTGCTTTTAAACCGTAAAATTCATCCGGCACTAAACTATGTCCCACATTAGAAAACCCTAGATCATTAAGCTCGCTTATGGTTGTTGGATTGATTGTAGAAATACTACCATCCGATAAAAAAGTAACTGCAATATAGCCACCGATTACAGATCCTAACACGAGCGTTAAGCTCCATAGGTAGTCTCTCCAGCGGAGATTAAAAAATGAAGAATATTTTCCAGCTCCACCAATTGCACAAAATGTACGAAGGTTTGAGGACATCCCAAATGTTCTTCCAAAGAAGAGCAATAAGCCCATTACAGAAGCAATAAGTGGTCCTGTAATATACCAAGGCCAAGGTTTAAAAATCCAATCCATTACATGCATCAATTAAGAATGCAAAGAAATCGATTTTTTTTATAATTACAATACCTGATTAAACTTCAGATATAATTTTTAAAAACTAATCTTTAACTCCTAATTTCTCTAGGATAATATCCAATAAACACCATTGTGTTATTGAAGATTGCAAAAGGTTAGCGCCTACAAAAACTGTAAACCATAGCCAATTGATATGTACATAAATTGCTAATACTACACTCAGTAGTATAAATGTGCCTGCAAAGGCATGAATCATTCTGTTTTTCATTTTAAAGATGATTTTTACGTTCAATTAAATAATATACTAAGGGCACAACCAATAAAGTTAATACGGTTGAGACAATGGTTCCGCCCATTAATGAGATGGCCAACCCTTGAAAAATAGGATCAAATAAAATAACAAAAGCTCCTATAACTACTGTTCCTGCGGTTAAAAGGATTGGAGTTGTACGTACCGCTCCTGCCTCAATTACTGCTTGTTTTAAAGGAATACCTTCCTCCAAACGAAGGTTTACAAAATCGATTAATAGTACCGAATTTCGCACCATAATTCCTGCCAAGGCTATCATTCCTATAAATGAAGTTGCAGTAAAGAAAGCATCCAACATCCAGTGTCCTAGAATAATCCCGATTAATGAAAGAGGAATTGCTACCATCATTACCACGGGTGCTTTAAAGTTTTGAAACCAACCCACAATTAATATGTAAATGATAACAATTACACCCATAAAAGCAATACCTAAATCTCTAAATACCTCTAAAGTAATTTGCCATTCACCATCCCATTTTACCGTGTAATCATCTTCAAAATCGGGTTGTTTTATGTATAATTCATCCAATTTATAACCTTCAGGAAGATCAATTTCTTTCAGTTTTTCTTTCATTCCTAAAATAGCATATACCGGACTTTCTAAAGCTCCAGCCATATCAGCCATTACATAGACCACTCGTTTTTGATTTTTTCTGAAAATACTTTTGTCACTTACTTTTTCATGTATCGTAACTAAATCGCTTATTGGAATCATAGTTCCATTTTTTGATTTAATCTTTACTTGAGAAATGTCACGTATGGTAGATTTTTCTTGTTCTTCTAGAACTAATAATATACCAACTTGAGTAGAAGCATTCTCATCGTATAAATTGGTGACAGCTCTTTCAGATAAAGCCATATTCATGGTATGAACAATCTGTTGAGGTGCAACACCATATAACATTGCTTTTTCTTTGTCAATCACAAATTCAAATTCTTTTTGATCGGCTTCGACCATCGAATCAACATCTACAACATCATCTGTATTGTTTAATATTTGCTGAATTTGACCTGCTATTTCAATTTGTTTTCCATAATCTGGACCATATACTTCAGCAACTATAGTGGATAATACTGGAGGCCCTGGAGGAACTTCTACAATTTTCACATTAGCATTGTATTTTTTAGCTATTTTTTGAATGTGTGGACGATACAAACTAGCGAGTTCATGACTTTGTAGAGAGCGATCATGCTTATCTGTTAAGTTCACTTGTATGTCTGCTGCATTACTGCCAGAACGTAAATCGTAGTGACGCACTAAACCATTAAATGTGATTGGTGCTGAAGTGCCTACATAACTTTGATAGTTCACTATTTCAGATTGATTCGATAAATACTGGGAAATTTCCTTAGTCACGATAGCGGTACGTTCTAAAGTTGTTCCTTCAGGCATATCGATAACTACTTGAAATTCATTTTTATTATCGAATGGAAGCATTTTTACAGCCACTGAATTCGTAAAAAATAGACTAATAGAAGCGATTAATATTAGAAAAGTAATACCTAAAAACCACCATCTTTTTTTTGGATTTTCAATAAGAGGTCTTTCAAACCTATCATATAATTTATAGATAAGTCCATCTTCCATTTTCTTTTCTATCTTTTCTTCTTTCTTGCCTTTTTTGTCCTTTTCTTTCAGAAAAATAAACCCTAAATATGGAGTAATCGTTAAAGCAACAAAAAGAGACAATATCAT
>JAHRWC010000139.1 GCA_019090365.1 Flavobacteriaceae bacterium | reverse complement strand
TATTTTAATTATTAAAATAACATTGAAAACTCCCAATTGGACTTCCGTCTGGAATCGTTGAAGTTCTTTTCATCACAAACTTTTCTGGATGCTTTTTAAATTCATTAATCTCTCGAATTAACTGCATTGATTGATTATCTTCTTTGTTTTCACAATTCTTCGCCAATCGATCAATCACTTTATTCACCATAGCTTTAACTTGTGGAATACTTTTTTTATGAGTTGCTAAATTCATTAAATGGTGTAAGGTTACAAACTGAATGGTTCTATGAACTTCTTCTATATAATCAGTTTCCATTATAGGCGCTATTGTAGTTCGTATTAAACCATTTAAAACATCTTGAAAACCTAGATTGTCTATTTCTATAGATTTTTGCTGAATTAAACGATTAGCACGTTCAGGATGTAATAATAAGCTTAGCGTCATATTACTAGCTGTTCCTGCGGCTCCAAAAGCATCAAACGAAACACCTGTCTTACTTTTAAAAGATTCACGTGACCTTGGATATCCTATTGCTCTTGGCGGAAATAGTGATAATTTATCTTCAGGAATTGCTATTGTTTTTGCCTCTAAGGTTTTTAATACTATTTGTAGTGCCCTTTCTTGATCTTCTTTTGAAATGTGCTTCACCTTCTCGCTTTGATCTCCTTTTACTGAATAAGAATAATCCAAACCTCCTATCATTTTTACTGCAGCTTCCGTTTGAAATCTATGAAAGAAATATAATGGTACAAACACATCTTCTAAAACGGTATAAGATTCGCCTGAACGAATATTATCTTCTGAAAAATTTTCAATAGCCTTTTCTCTAATGTTTAGAACATTTTGCAACTCTTCATAGGCATTAGTTCCATTATCCCAAAGATGAGCTTTACCATGTGCACCTCCTTGAGCTCTTGCGTCTCTATCTGAAATATATCGATATCCTTTAGAAAAAGCATTTTTTAAAATTTCATTTAGTTCATCTTTTTCTGAAGCATTTTTTTCAAATTCACTGTATGAATATGCCACAGTAACTTTATCCCAATCCCCTATTCCAGTTGCATAAGCATTTGAAAAATCTACTTTCCCATTTTTTAAAGTTAAAGTTGGATGTGGATAATCCATTACACTAGCTCTATTGTTAGTGCTTGCTGCAAAATTATGTGCAAAACCAATGGTATGCCCTACTTCATGTGCCGCTAGTTGTCTAATACGTGCTAAAGCCATATCTAACATTTGTTGGTGATTATCGTCTCTTTCAGCAAATGGTTGGTTCATTAATGCTTGAGCAATCATAAAATCCTGACGAATACGCAAGCTTCCTAAACTAACATGTCCTTTTAAAATCTCTCCAGTACGTGGATCAATAATGGTACTTCCATAACTCCAACCTCTTGTAGAACGATGCACCCATTGTATTACATTATAACGCAAATCTAAGGGGTCAGCACCTTTTGGAAGAATTTTAACCTGAAATGCATCTTTAAATCCGATAGCTTCATAAGCTTGATTCCACCATTGAGCTCCTTCCATTAAAGCAGATCGAACTGGTTCTGGAGTTCCTGGATCTAAATAATATATGATAGGCTCTTTGGCTTCACTTATATCTTTTTTAGGATTTTTCTTTTCTAAATGATGACGCGTAATAAAACGTTTTTTTATTGGTTCCCAAATTGGAGTTGCATAATCCATATACTCCATTGGATATGAACCACTACGAGGATCAAATACTCTTGGTTGGTAATTATTTTCAGGCAACTCTACAAAGCTATGATGTTGAATAAATGAAAGTGAAGTGGCATCTGGACTTACCGTTCTTATGTTTTTCCCTGTGGGTTGACCAGCAAATGTTATTAAAGATTCAAATTCCACATTTTTAGGAAAGGCTTTCGTATTCTCCATCCACAAAACGCTACGTTTAGCATCTAGCTTATAAACTCCTTCTTTTTTTCTTTTTAAGGTTTGAGCAATACCATGAGTATCTAGTAATAAAAAAGGTGTTAAGTCAATAATATAATTATTCCCCTTTGTTTCTTTAATTGGAAAACCATGTAAAACAGATTTCACAAAAGCTTGTTCAATCGATTTCTTTTCTAGTTCATTGTCAGTATTAGCTCTAAATTTTTGATTGGTCTGCACCAATAATAATTTATTTCCGCTTTTTATAAATTTCACTAAAACACCATCACCAATCTGGCCTCTATCTAAGCCGATATCATTAGATCCAAGCCCTGAACTTAAATAATGGACATATAGAAATTCTTTATTTAATTCTGAAACTTCTAAATATATTTCACCTAAATCGTCATTATAATGGTAATCAAAATATCCTTCAGAAGTAATAAGGTTTTTTTTGCTTTCTAAAAATTGTGCTGAAAGCAAATTGATTCCGAAGAATAAAATAAATAGGATGGTTAATTGTTTCATTTTATAAAATTTCTTAAATCTATAAAAAATTAGCAAATAAGTTTTAGTAGAATAAGTTAAATTCTATTTTTGTTGAAAATACTATTGAATGATTACACTTGATCAAATTAAAGATCTTAAAGAGCGCCTGGATGCGTTAAGGAGGTATCTTTGACGTTGCCGGTAAACAAATAGAAATAGCAAACGACGAAGAAAAGACGTTTGACCCCAATTTTTGGAACAATCCAAAAGAGGCTGAAGCTTTCATGAAAATGCTTCGGACTAAGAAAAAATGGGTAACCGATTATGAAACTTCCGTAACCCTTACCGACGAAGCAGAAATTATATATGAATTTTTTAAAGAAGGTGAAGGCACTGCTGAACAAGTAGAAGCAGCTTTTGAAAAAGCAGCAGTTACCATCGAAACTTTAGAATTTCGAAATATGATGCGTGATGAAGGTGATGCATTAAGTGCAGTTCTTCAAATTACAGCAGGCGCTGGTGGAACAGAAAGTTGTGACTGGGCAGAAATGTTGATGCGCATGTATTTAATGTGGGCAGAAAAGAATGATCTAAAAGTAAAAGAACTTAATTATCAAGCTGGTGATTCGGCAGGTGTAAAAACGGTAACTATAGAAATTGAAGGCGATTTTGCCTTTGGTTGGCTTAAAGGTGAAAATGGGGTGCATCGATTAGTACGTATTTCTCCTTTCGATAGTAATGCCAAACGGCATACAAGTTTTGCTTCTGTGTATGTATACCCTTTGGCGGATGATACTATAGAAATTGATATAAACCCTTCAGATATTTCTTGGGCATTTGCTAGAAGTGGTGGTGCTGGAGGTCAAAATGTAAATAAGGTTGAAACCAAAGCTATACTAACTCATGAACCTTCTGGAATTGTTATACATAATTCTGAAACACGTTCTCAATTAGAAAACCGTGAGAAAGCTATGCAAATGTTGAAATCGCAATTGTATGAAATTGAATTACGTAAACAACAAGCTCAACGTGATGAAATTGAGGGAAACAAAATGTCGATTGAATGGGGATCTCAAATTCGAAACTATGTCTTGCATCCGTATAAACTGATTAAAGATGTAAGAACTGCCCATGAAACCGGGAATACAGATGCTGTATTAAATGGTGATTTAGATGGTTTTTTGAAATCCTTTTTAATGATGAAAGGTCAAGGTGAAAAGAGCAATGAACTTTAATTAATTGTACCGTAATCACATATTTAAGTACAATTACGTATTTTAAATGTACTTAACAATAACTATAATTACCCCATCCTACACAAGGATGGGGTTTTTTAATATATAAAATTTAAGTACTATTAAAATGAACACTAAGTATCTCCTATTTTTAGTATTGGTTCCAATATTACTATCATTTTCTATTAATCAGAAAAGCAAATCTGGTGTGCCAAAAAATGGACCTATTGAAGTTTCTGTCACCCTTCGAATTAATAAAATTTATAATATTAATTCGGTGAATGAAACCTATCAAATAGATGGGTATCTTATATATTCTTGGGTTGATGAACGTGCAAAATTTAATCCAAATGATTCCTTGTCGAACTCTATTATTTATGAGAATGAAAAATCTCGTGAATTCATTAAAGAAAATGTTTGGATTCCTGCTTTCGAACTCATCAATGTACAAGGTAGTGGTGAAACGCCCAATACACGCATTGAACTATATTCAGATGGTACTATAGAACTAGAAGAACGATTCTTTGATACTTTTAGTTCAGATATGGATTACACCAAGTTTCCATTCGACTCACAGAATTACAAAGTAGAAATTGAAGCTTTTTCATATGGAAAAGGGCAAATAGTTTTTAAAAATCCTAAACTTTTTTTAGAAGATGATCATCAAGAATATCTTGGTGAAGATTGGACTTTTATTGATAGTAACACAAGTGTGTCTACAAAGAATTATCGCTATATGGATGAAGATGTTGATTCAGAAAAAAACCATTATTCACGGGTTTCTTTTGAAGTAAATGCAAAAAGACTCTCTGGTTATTATGAATGGCAAGTTTTATTTCCACTTTTAATAATTATACTAGCATCCTTTGCTATCTTTTGGATTGAAGAGTTTTCCACGCAGATTGGAGTTGGTTTTACATTAATGTTAACTGTAGTGGCATCAATTTTTATTCAGCTTCTATCCTACCCAAACTTTCTTATAATACCTTTATAGAATATGTAATTATTGTTGGATATATATTCATATTTTTAGGAATTATAGCAGTAATTATTAACCATAGAATTAATGGAATTGATATTAAAAAGAAAGATAAAATTTCGCTGCTTAAACATTTTAGGTATGGATTTCCTTTGGTTTATATCTTTATTATGGTAGTTTTATTTATGAAACTAATTATGTAATTAATTATGAATGATAACTTATATATAAATAATGCTGGAATTGTATTACTACATCCCTATATCAAAGTGCTTTTTGAAAAATTAGGCTTAACAGAAAACGATGCGTTTATTTCTGAAGAAAAACAACTAATAGCACCTCATTATTTGCAATATCTCATAACAGGACTTTCAGAAACAGAGGAATCTTTTCTAACTTTTAATAAAATGCTTTGCGGATTAAAAATTGAAACTAAAATATCTAATGGTATCGATATTTCTTCAGAAGAAGAATCTTTATTGAATAGTTTACTTGAAGCTGTAATTCAACAATGGTCAGCTTTAGGAGAAACAAGTTTAAGTGTATTTAGAGAAACTTTTTTATTGCGAGAATGTAGACTTAATATGCAAGAAAGTGAATGGAATCTTAAAGTTGTAGAAAAATCTTTTGATATGTTACTAGATCGACTACCCTACTCTTATTCGCATATTAAACTTCCGTGGATGGATAAAATGATTCAGGTAATTTGGAGGTAATCGAAACAAATTATATTATTCATTTAACATGAAATAATTAGAATGTAACTCTAATATGTCAATGGAGAAATAATTTTGTTTATCATTGTTAATTCAATAACACGTTTCAAGCAAAATAAAAACAAGATTAAATATGAATAGACTTTTAAAAATATTCGTTTCTCTCCTAGTGATATTTTGTAATATTAGTTGTGATCAAATATCCAAGGAAAAAGTTAGGAAAGAAATCTCTACAAATGAAACTATTAATGTTATTAATGACAATTTCATTCTTACAAAGGTTGAAAATACTGGTGCTGCACTAAGTTTAGGTGAAAATTTAAGCCCACAATTAAAAATTGTTTTTTTACAGATATTACCAATACTATTTTTGGTACTTATGTTTTTTTACATTATTAAAATTAAAAATATTTCAAGCTTAAATCTAGTAGCAATCTCTTTTATGATAGGAGGAGGAATTGGAAATATTTACGACAGAATTTTATACAATTCAGTA
>JAHRWC010000138.1 GCA_019090365.1 Flavobacteriaceae bacterium | reverse complement strand
TAATAGAAATTGTATCTTCTTATTTATCAGTAAAAAAATAGAATGATAAGCTGTTAATAAATAGAAATAAATTTATATAAGTTAGATTCAAAATAAAAAGTAATAAAGTTATACTAGATATTAACAAGCTATAATAACCACTATTTTTATTTTTAAATTTTAAAGAAAAAAAGCTAATAATATAATAGTTGTTAATAACCTCATTTAAACAATTTTTAAATCTGAAGTTGGATCTAAATCTTTGATTATTTGAATTGCTTTTTGCTCGTCATTTTTATGAACCTGAAGACGAATTCCTCCAAATGCATTTGAGTGAAATGGTAATACATTTATAACAGTTTCATTTAAAAATACATAACGTATTTCATTCTGTTGTAATACTAACTCTAATACTGCATAATCACTCGGATAGGTAAATCTAGCAATTGTTTTAAAGTCTTCCATAGTATTATATTAAGGTTTCTACTAAGATAACAATTAAATAATATACCATTAGTTAATAATTGGTACATTTACACCCAATAATAAATTAAAATGTCGAAAAGAAAAAAGCGAGGGAGAAAAAATAAAATAAATAATCTTACCCAATCCATCCTTTCCTATTTAAGAAAGGATACTTCAAAACCAAATAACTATAAACAAATTGCCGCAGCATTAGGAGTAACCGATGCAAGTGGACGAAATTTAATTATAAAAAAACTAAGAAAACTTCAAGTAGAAGGAAAAATAGAAGAAATAGATCGAGGTAAATTTACCATAGTATCTAATCAACATTATCATAAAGGAAGAGTAGATTTAACAAGTCGTGGTCAAGGATATGTTGTAGTTGAAGAATTAGAAGATGATATTTTCGTTTCTTCAAAAAACTTAAATCACGCACTTCAAGATGATATTGTTGAAGTATATATTTTTAAACGTAATAAAGGAGGTAAAAAGGAAGGAGAAATCACTCAAATAATTCAGAGAAAACGAACTGAATTTGTTGGAGTAATTCAAATTCAAGAAAAATTTGCCTTTGTAAATTGTGCAGGATTTAAAATGTATACCGATATTTTTATTCCTAAAAAACATATTAATAATGCAAATGATGGTGATAAAGTATTAGTTGCAATGGATGATTGGCCTGAAAAAGCTGATTCTCCCTACGGAAGAGTAATAAAAGTATTAGGAAAACCTGGAGAACATCATACTGAAATACATTCTATTTTAGCTCAGTATGGATTACCTTATGAATTTCCTACTGAAGTTGAAAAGTACGCTAACGATTTAGATACGAAGATTCATCCTGAAGAAATTAAAAAACGACGTGATATGCGTCAAGATTTAACTTTTACCATCGATCCAAAAGATGCAAAAGATTTTGATGATGCTCTATCTTTTAAAGTGTTAGAAGATAATACCTATGAAATAGGAATTCATATTGCAGATGTATCACATTATTTAGTTCCAGGAACGGTGTTAGATGATGAAGCTTTTGAAAGAGCAACTTCGGTGTATTTAGTAGATCGTGTAGTACCAATGTTACCAGAAGTACTTTCAAATAATGCATGTTCATTACGACCTAATGAAGAAAAATATACGTTTTCAGCAGTTTTTAAAATAAATGAGAAAGCTGAAGTTGTTGATCAATGGTTTGGTAGAACTGTAACTTATAGTGATGCTCGATTTGCATATGAAGAAGCACAGTATGTGATTGAAAATAATGAAGCATCAGCACATACAATTCCTTCAGAAATTTCAATTACAGATAAAGCATATACGGTTGATAAAGAAATTTCAAAAGCAATTATAAAATTAGATGAGCTTGCTAAAATTCTTCGTAAAAAAAGAATGAATCATGGTGCAATTTCATTTGATAAAATTGAAGTAAAATTCAATTTAGATGAAACCAATAATCCAGTTGGAGTTTATTTTAAAGAAAGTAAAGATGCTAATAAATTGATTGAAGAATTTATGTTATTAGCAAATAGAAGTGTTGCTGAATTTATTGGAAAACAAAGAAGTGGAGATCAAACTAAAACTTTTGTGTATAGAGTTCACGATGAGCCAGATGATGAAAAAATTGCAGCCTTAGAAAATATAATTAAACGATTTGGTTATAAATTAAATACACGCGATCGTAAATCAACAGCCACTTCATTAAATAAATTACTAAAAGATGTTCAAGGTAAAAAAGAACAAAATTTAGTAGATACACTTGCAATAAGAAGTATGAGTAAAGCGGTGTATACTACTAATAATATTGGTCATTATGGATTAGCGTTCGATTATTATACACATTTTACTTCTCCAATTAGAAGGTATCCAGATGTAATGGTACATCGTCTTTTACAATATTATTTAGAAGGAGGTAAAAATGCGAAACAAGAAGAATTTGAAGAGAAATGTAGTCACAGTAGTGATATGGAAAACCTTGCTTCTAAAGCGGAACGTGAAAGTATAAAATACATGCAGGTGAAATTCATGAAAGATCATAAAGACCAACAATTTTTAGGGGTTATTTCTGGTGTGACTGAATGGGGAGTGTATGTAGAAATTATTAGTAATAAATGTGAAGGTATGGTTCGTCTACAAGATATTAGAGATGATCATTATGTGTTTAATAAAGAAGAATATGCAATCATTGGAGAGCGAACAAAAAATATGTATCAGCTTGGAGATGAAGTATATGTAAAAGTTAAAAATGCAGATTTAGTTAGAAAACATTTAGATTTTGAAATGTTAGGAAGTCGTGATAATATAGAAAATTAACAATAACTGTAACAATTTTAAAAGTATTTACTCTTTATAAGAAATAACAGACAAGATGAAAAATATAGTAAGTATTCTAGTGGTTTTAATTTCTTTATCAACTTTTGCTCAAAGAGAGTTAGTAAAAGAAGTAGGTGATATTTCAGTTGTGAAAGTATTCGATTTAATTGAAGTTAATTTAATTAAGTCTTCAGAAAATAAAGTGGTTGTAAAAGGTGAAGATGTTGATGATGTAAAAGTAATTAATGAGCATGGTAAATTAAAAATTAGAATGTTATTAGATAAACGTTTTAATGGAAAAGAAACCTTTGTAGAAGTTCATTATAAATCATTAGAAGTTATTGATGCGAACGAAGGATCTATAATTGTTTCAAATGAATTGATTGATCAAAATATGATTGAATTAAGAGCGCAAGAAGGTGGTAGAATAATTGTAGGTTTAGATGTTAATTTTGCTAAAATGAGAGCGGTAACTGGAGGAATTATAGAAGCTTCAGGTTTATCAAAAAGCCAAGAAATAGTTTTAAATACTGGAGGAATCTTTGAAGGTAGAGAACTAAATACGCAAGACACAAAAATTAAAATTACTGCTGCTGGAGAAGCTGAAATTAATGCTTCAAATAAAGTAGATGCAAAAGTAACTGCAGGAGGTGAAGTTTATATTTATGGAGAACCTTCAACAGTAAATAAAAAGACTTTTGCAGGTGGAAATATTACAATCATGAATTAATTTAAACCTGCAATTATTAATCCAACAAAAAGGTATTATATTATTTATTAATATTTCTGAATAGTTTACCTTTACCAAACTATGTTTGATGGTTTATTATATGCGGCTTTTTATGGATTTCTCCTTGCATTTGCAATAGGTCCCGTATTTTTTACACTTATTGAAACAAGTATAACAAAAGGAGTTAAAGCAGCTATTTTTTTCGATTTAGGTGCTTTATTTTCAGATCTTGTTTTTATAATTATTGCTTTTTATAGTACTTCTCAAATTCTTGATAAAGTAAAAGACGATCCTGCATTACTAATTTTTGGAGGTGTAGTTTTAATAGCTTTTGGAGTTATATCATACATTCGAACCGCTAAATCTTTTATAAAAATTGTTCGAGAACATTATTCAGTTGAAACCAAGAAAAACCATGGAGGTCTTTTCTTAAAAGGCTTTTTATTAAACTTTGTAAATTTTGGAGTTTTAGCAGGCTGGATTGCTACTATTATCATTGCACAAGCTATTACCACTCATAAAAATGGAGTAGTTTTATTTCTATCTACTGTAATGATTACATTATTTTTAACCGATTTATTAAAAATATTTCTTGCTAAAAAATTGAAGAGTAATTTAACTCCTCGATTTATTATTAAAACAAAAAAGCTAGTGAGTATTTTAATTATTGGTTTCGGAATATTATTATTACTTCAAGGTGTATTTCCAGATAGAATTCAAAAAGGAATGAAAAAAATTCCTGGCACCGAAAAATTACAAAGCATAAACAAATAGATATAAAAAAACCCTTCAGATATTCTGAAGGGTTTTTAGTTTGTTGAGGCGTCGAGCGGATTCGAACCGCTGTACAAGGTTTTGCAGACCTCTGCCTAGCCACTCGGCCACGACGCCATTCTTATAGGGCAAATATAAAATAATAAATACGAATTCATAGAGAAAATTTCAATTACCTCTTAGCATTCATTGTTACACTCACTTCAGCTACATCACCACCAATCGGAGGATTCACTTTTGACACAGTAACTTTTACTTCATCTACCATTTTAATTTGCTGAAATACAGTGTCTATGATCCGTTTTCCAACATGTTCTAATAGTTTTGAACGTATCGCCATTTCATCTTTTACTATTTTTTGAATATGAACATAATCTACTGTATCATGTAAATCGTCTGTTTCAGCAGCTTTATTTAAATCAGCTTTTACAGAAATATTCACTAAATAATCAGATCCAATTTGCCCTTCTTCAATCATGCAACCATGAAAGGCATATATTTTTATATTTTTTAAACGTATTGTACTCATTTCAACTATTTTTGCAAAGATACTTTTAATCCAGAAAATGTCAGATACAAGAGAGTCACTTAATTTTATAGAGCATATTATCGAAGAAGATTTAGCTAATGGAATGGCTAAAGATACATTGCGATTTCGTTTTCCACCTGAGCCTAATGGATATTTACACATTGGGCACACGAAAGCTATAGGAATTAGTTTTGGTTTAGGTGAAAAATACAATGCTCCAGTCAACCTTAGATTTGACGATACCAATCCTGCTAAAGAAGAACAAGAATATGTAGATGCAATCAAAAGAGATGTTTCTTGGTTAGGATATACATGGGATAAAGAATTATATTCTTCAGATTATTTTCAACAGCTATACAACTGGGCTGTAATTTTAATAAAAGAAGGAAAAGCATATATCGATTCACAATCAAGTGAAGAAATGCGAGAACAAAAAGGAACTCCAACTCAGGTTGGAACCAATAGTCCTTTCAGAAATAGATCTATTGAAGAAAATTTAGATTTGTTTACGAAAATGAAGAATGGTGATTTCGACGAAGGAACTCATGTATTGCGTGCAAAAATCGATATGGAAGATCCAAACATGTTAATGCGTGATCCATTGATGTATCGTATTTTAAAGAAATCTCATCATAGAACTGGAAATGATTGGTGTATTTACCCAATGTACGATTGGACACATGGAGAAAGCGACTACATTGAACAAGTTTCACATTCTTTGTGCTCTTTAGAATTTAAACCTCACAGAAAGCTTTATAATTGGTTTAGAGATGAGG
>JAHRWC010000137.1 GCA_019090365.1 Flavobacteriaceae bacterium | reverse complement strand
GTCAATCATGATGATATTGAAATTTACAATGAAGAAGAAGGAGGATTAAAAGACACCTTTTTAACACTTCGACAACAATCGAAGAAAAGAGAAGGTGTCCCAAATCTGGCTTTATCCGATTTTATTGCACCGAAAGAATCAGGCATCCAAGATTATATGGGATGCTTTTGCGTAAGTACAGGTTTTGGAACACAAGAATTAGCAAATCAATTTGAAGCAGATCATGATGATTATAACTCAATTATGATTAAAGCCTTAGCCGATCGATTAGCAGAAGCTTTTGCCGAATACTTACATGAACAAGTGCGTAAAAAACATTGGGGATATGCTTCAGTAGAAAACCTAAGTAATGATCAATTAATAAAGGAAGAATATAAAGGAATTCGTCCAGCTCCAGGGTATCCTGCTTGTCCAGATCATTTGGAGAAGAAAACCATTTGGAGTGTATTAGAAGTAGAGGAAAATATTGGAGTAACCCTTACTGAAAGCCTAGCCATGTGGCCAGCAGCTAGTGTCAGTGGATATTACTTCGGAAATAAGAATGCTAAATATTTTGGTTTAGGAAAGATAAAACAAGATCAGGTTGAGAGTTTTTCAGAACGTAGAAAAATTTCGATTGAAGAAGCAAGTAAATGGTTAAAACCAAACATTTCAGAATCATAAAAAACTAAAACTGTGAAAGTAACAGATCATATAAAAAACGGAAATGGAAAAACACAATTTTCATTCGAAATATTACCTCCATTAAAAGGAGAAAATATCCAATCAATTTTCAATAATATAGATCCATTGATGGAATTTAAACCTCCATTTATAGATGTAACTTATCATCGAGAAGAATATGTTTATAAAGAGTTAGAAAATGGATTATTACAAAAAAAAGTAGTTAGAAAACGCCCTGGGACAGTAGGTATTTGCGCTGCTATTAAAAATAAATATAATGTAGATGCCATTCCTCATATTCTTTGTGGAGGATTTACAAAAGAGGATACTGAGAATTTTTTAATCGATTTAGGGTTTTTAGGAATTGACAATGTGATGGCATTACGTGGCGATGCTGTGAAAAGTGAAACTTATTTTACAGCTGAGAAGGAAGGGCACAATTATGCTTCAGGGTTGGTTTCACAAATTTCAGATTTAAATAAAGGCTTGTATTTGGATGGAGAATTACAAAATTCTACGCCTTCAAACTTTTGTATTGGAGTTGCAGGATATCCTGAAAAACATATGGAAGCCCCAAGTATTGATAGTGATATTCATTTCTTAAAAAAGAAAATTAAAAATGGAGCAACTTACATAGTAACACAAATGTTTTTTGACAATGAAAAATATTTTCAGTTTGTAAATAAATGTAGAAGTGAAGGGATTACGGTTCCTATCATTCCAGGTTTAAAACCTTTGGCAACAAGAAAACAATTAAATTTAATTCCGCATCGATTTAAAGTGGATTTGCCAGACGATTTAATTCGTGAAGTGATAAATTGCAAGGATAATAAATCGGTTAGAGAAATAGGTGTAGAGTGGTGTATTGAACAAAGTAAGGATTTGGTAAAAAAAGGAGTTCCTTTTTTACATTATTATTCCATGGGAAAAAGTGATAACATTAAAGCGATTGCTTCAGAAATTTTTTAATTATTGTTTTAAAAGTTTGGCTTTTTGAATGACATGTAAAGGATATGAAGTGACTTTGGGAATGCTGTCATTTTGCCCACCACTTTCTTCTTTTTTTGAAGTGTTTGTGTAAACAATTTCGAATAAAAGATGGTCTTTTTCGAAAGTTATAAAGGTTGTGAGTAAACTTTGTTCAACTTCAAATAAGCAATACAGTTTATTTTCTAATACTTTAGCATTTATAAGGATACCATTATCTTCATCTACCATATAATTTCCTTTTTCAGCATCTTTTTCGACTAAAAAATAATTACGTTCTTGTCTTTTTTCATTTTCTCCATAGACTAAAACATAGTTGTATTTACCAATTGAATCTGTTTTGTTTAGGTGAAATTCCATCGGGATTTCTTGACTACCTCTTTCCGAAGTAATTTTTAAAGTGCCCGTATATATTCCGAAATAATCTTCAGGAAAATTTATAGTACTTGTTTCTTGAGCAATTGTGATCGCAGAAATACATGCGAATAGAACGATAGTTAAGATTTTTTTCATTATTATTGAGGTATAAATAAAGTATAAAATTATCAAAAATAATTTGCAATCATGCTCTCTAGAAAAACAAAATACGGATTAAAAGCCCTTACGTATTTAGCAGGTCAGGAAAAGAATGTGCCTATTCAAATTTCTACCATTGCTTCTGATGAGAATATTTCACAAAAATTTTTAGAAAGTATATTATTGCAATTAAAAAAGGCTGGATATTTAGGTTCTAAAAAAGGTAAAGGCGGAGGATATTATCTATTGAAGACAGCTGAAGAAGTTAAGATTGATAATGTATACAGAATCCTTGAAGGACCTATATCTATGGTTCCTTGTGTAAGCCTTAATTTTTATGAAAAATGTGATGATTGTCCAGATGAGAAAACTTGCTCAGTTCATCGTCTAATGATTCAAGTTAGAGATAATACATTAAAGATTTTTGAACACACTTCTATAGCCGATTTAATAAATAAAAGTTAATAATATTTTTCAATCAGAATAATCACTATTTTTGCATACTCTACTAAATCTATAGGATATAATGGTAAAAGAAAATTTTAGTATTCAAGATATTGAAACTTTAAACAAAGAATATAGAAATAAAAGCCCTTTAGAGGTTATTTCATTTGTAATGTCTATTTCAGAAAGACCATTAATTTCAACAAGTTTTGGGGCTTATTCTGCAGCCTTATTAGCCGAATGTGTTAAGGTAAAAAAGGATATTCAAGTAATTTGGTGTGATACAGGTTATAATACAGATGCAACTTATACACATGCTAATTTTTTAATTGATACTCTTAAACTTAGCATTGATATTTTTACTCCAAAACTCACCACAGCTTTTATTAAAAATCGAATAGGAGAACCTAATCTAGATAATCCTAATCATGAACTTTTTTCTGATATCGTAAAAATTGAGCCTTTTAGTAGAGCTTTTAATAAATACAATCCAGATGTTTGGTTAACGAATATTAGAAAGAATCAAACTTCATTACGAGAAACTTTAGATATTTTCAGTTTGTCTTGTAATGGAAATTTAAAAATAGCTCCATTTTATTATTTTTCAGATCAAGAAATGCTTCAGTTTTTAAAAGAAAATAATCTTCCGGTTGAGTTCGATTATTATGATCCAGTAAAAGCCTTAGAAAATAGAGAGTGTGGGATTCATTTTAGTAATTAAATTTCTACTTTAGTAGAATGATTACAAGCATTCCTACTAAAAAAAATTTGGAGCATACTTATAAACGAGTACAGCCTTTTGTTCATCGAACGCCAATATTAACATCACAATTAATCAATGAACTTGTAGGAGCTAATTTGTTTTTTAAATGTGAGAATTTTCAAAAAGCTGGCGCTTTTAAAATGCGAGGAGCCATTAATGCTATTCAGCAATTATCAGACAATCAAAAAAACAAAGGTGTGGTAACTCATTCCTCAGGAAATTTTGCTCAAGCAGTTTCATTAGCAGCAAAGCAATTAGATGTTAAAGCATACATTGTTATGCCTTCAAACGCACCAAAAGTTAAAGTTGATGGCGTAAAAACCTATGATGGAATCATTACTTTTTCTGAACCTAACTTAGCTTCTAGAGAAAGTGAAGCAAAACGAATACAAGAGGAAACAGGCGCTACTTTTTTACATCCTTCAAACGATTTAAATGTCATATTAGGGCAAGGAACTTCAGCAATTGAACTAATAGAAGAAGAACAAAACTTAGATTATATGTTAACTCCAGTTGGCGGTGGTGGATTAATTGCAGGTACAGCTTTAGCGAACTATTATTATAATTCCAATTGTAAAGTTATTGGTGGTGAACCAATGCAAGTAAATGATGCATATCGTTCTTTACAAAGTGGGAAAATTGAATATAATGAACATTCGAACACAATAGCTGACGGATTAAGAACTCATTTAGGGGATGTCAATTTTCCAATCATTAAAAAATTAGTTGATGAAATTTTATGTGTTTCCGAAGAAGAAATTATAGAAGCCATGCAAATTATTTGGGAACGTATGAAAATTATTATTGAACCTTCAAGTGCTGTTCCATTTGCAGCTGTTTTAAATAACAAAAAACACTTTATCGGAAAAAATATTGGGATTATCCTTTCAGGAGGGAATGTAGATATTAGTAAATTACCTTTTTACAAAGATTAGGTTATCTTTAGCCCTTTCATAAAAAAAATAATGAGGGGCAAAATATTTTTTTTTATTGGACTACTTGTGTTTTCTTTTGTACAAGCACAAGATATAAAACCTGAAGATTATACCATAGATGCATCGTATTTCTACGGTTCTATCTTACGGCATAATAAAGA
Organism: Flavobacteriaceae bacterium; assembly: GCA_019090365.1. GTDB lineage: Bacteria > Bacteroidota > Bacteroidia > Flavobacteriales > Flavobacteriaceae > Marifrigoribacter. Next base: position 8,776 of record JAHRWC010000137.1, on the reverse strand, counting down.
CATTTCACATTTAATTACTGAGCACCCAAAAGGGCTTATTATAAGTTATAATAGAAAAACTTTTGGAGATAAAAGATGGCAGCGAGAATATAATTACCCAGATTGGGGTGTTTCATTTATTAATCATAATTCTGCTAATGAAACTTTAGGAGATAACTATGGATTATATGCACATCTTAATTTTTATTTTTTAAAAAGAAACTTGCTATTTAGAGTTAGTGAAGGTGTTGTTTATAATACAAACCCTTTTGATATTGAAACCAATTATAAAAACAATGCCTATGGAAGTCATTTTTTATTAGGGACTGCTTTATTATTAAATTATTCAAAAGAAAACATTTTTAAAAATATAGGTCTTCAGGCAGGAATTACCTTATTACATTACTCAAATGCTAATTTAAAAGCACCAAATACGAGTACAAACACTCTTGCTTTTAATGTTGGTCTTAACTATAAATTTCAGAATGAAGCAGTTCCAAATGAATACATTACAGATTCTACAAGAACTAAATATACTGAGCCAATTAAATATAATATTGTATTAAGAGGAGGTGTGAATGAAAGTGATTATTTAAATTTAGGACAGCATCCCTTTTTTATAGTTTCAGCTTTTGCAGATAAAAGAGTTAGCTATAAAAGTAGTTTGCAATTAGGAACAGATATTTTCTTTTCGAAATTTTTAGAAAAAGAAATTGAATACCTTTCTGCAGCATTTCCAAACTATAACATCAAAGGGGATGAGGATTACAAGCGTGTTGGAATTTTTGTTGGGCATGATTTACATTTCGGAAAATTTGCAATCAATACTCAAATAGGATATTATGTGTATTATCCATATGAATTTGAAGGTAGGATATATCAACGATTAGGTTTTAAATATAAGGTGTATAAAAATATATTTTCTGAGGTTTCACTCAAGTCACATGGAGCAAAAGCTGAGGCAGTAGAATTTGGTTTAGGAATACGATTATAAAAATGAAGAGATTAGTTTACATAGTATTTTTGATAGGTTTCATTTCATGTAATAGTGAAGATGCATCAGATTGTTTTCAAACGGAAGGAACTATGATTCAAGAGGAATTTAATCTTGGTTTTTTCGAAAAGATTAGAATAGAAGATGATGTTACACTTATTCTTAAACAAGCGGCAGAACAAAAAATCATCATCGAAACGGGAGAAAACTTATTGTCTGATGTCTCTGTTTTTATAGAAAATGGAACCCTAATAATTCAGGATAATAATGGATGTAATTTCATAAGAGAATACGGTGTTACAAAAGCAATTGTAAGTGTTCCTAACCTTATTGAAATAAGGAACAGTTCTTCAGAAAAAGTAATTGGAGAAGGAAATTTACAGTTCCCCGAGTTAATACTTACAAGTAATTCTACAGGAAATGTTGAAAGCACAAACAAAAGTGGAGATTTTGAATTACAATTAGAATGTGATAATCTTATTGTAAATGCTAATGGTCAGAGTGTTTTTTATATTTCAGGGACTTCTAATAGAGCTAGAATTAGTTTTGGAGATGAATGGCCTCGATTTGAAGGTGAAAATTTTAGGATCGATAATTTAACTATTTTTCAAAGAAGTGCTACAATAATGAAAGTGAACCCAATTGAGAAAATTTCAGGTGAAATAAGAGGGACTGGAAATGTGATTTCTGTACACCGCCCTCCAATTGTAGAAGTGGAAGAATTTTTTAGTGGTACTTTAATATTTCAAGATTAGTTACATTTACGTTTTTAAATTAAAAATGAAGCACGCCTTATTTCTACTTTTTGCCCTTGTGTTAAGTTCTACATTGCTTTCCCAAGAAAAAACAAAAAAGCCTTTTTCTATTGGTGTTGATTATTTTTATGGAAATATTTTTGAGCATAATATAGATATAGGCCATCTAATTGTAGGTCATCCAGAAGGAGTAATGATTTCTTATAACCGAAAGACTTACGGTTTAACAGAAGCAGAACAACTTCATAATTTTCCAGATTGGGGTTTCACCTTTATGTATCAGAACATGAAAAACCCTGTGTTAGGAAACAACTATAGCCTTTACGGGCATTATACATGGTATTATCTTAACAGACATGTACAATTAACTGTTGGTACAGGAATTGGGTATAACACCAATCCATACGATATTGATACTAATTTTAAGAATAATGCTTACGGTACTTCTTTATTAAGTACGAGCTTGTTGAAATTTGGTTTTGTTAAAGAAAACATATGGAATGGATTTGGTATAAATACAGGACTTTCATTTATCCATTATTCTAACGGTAATTTTAAAGCACCTAATACAAGTACTAATACATTTTCAGCTAATATTGGAATGACGTATCAATTTGATCATGAAAACTTTCCAGAATATATTCTTTTAACTGAAGAAAATAAAACAGATTTTCGCGAACCGATAGCTTACAATTTTGTGTTGAGAAGTGGAATTAATCAGAGTGATTTAATTGGACAGGATCAAAGAGCTTTTTATGTTGTTTCTGCTTTTGCAGACAAACGCTTAAGTTTTAAGAGTAGTGTTCAAGCTGGTGTCGATGTGTTCTTTTCAAATTTTATTAAAGATTATGTGGATTATCGTTCTATTGCATATCCTGAAGATGGTTTAACAGGCGATGAAGATTATAAAAGAGTTGGTGTTTTTTTAGGGCATGAATTACATTTTAATAATACAGCATTTACAAGCCAGTTAGGATATTACCTGTATTGGCCCAATAAATTTGAAAATAGAGTGTATAATCGTTTAGGACTTAAACGTTATTTTTTCGATGGTAAATATTTCGGAATTGTTTCAGTAAAATCGCATTGGGCGAAAGCTGAAGCAATTGAATTTGGTGTTGGAATAAGAATCTAAAATGAAGGATATGAATAAATGGATACTCATAATGGTTTGCTTTCTATGTTTCAGTTGTGATTCTGAAAATGGATTAGACTGCTTTCAGAAAACAGGAAGTATTATTCAGTCTGAAGTAGAAGTAGCAGATTTCTCAAGAATAATTGTTTGGGAAGGGGTTCAGCTTTTTATTCAAAAGGGAGAAGTTAGAAAAGTTATAATTGAAACAGGTGAAAACCTATTAAATGATATCGATGTTACTGTACAAGGAGATCTATTGTCTCTTAAAAATAACAATGAATGTAATTATATTCGAGATTATGATGTAACTAAAATTTATGTAACCACACCGAACCTTATTGAAATTAGAAATAGTTCTAGTCTAGAAATTAGAAGCATTGGAGTTTTACAATTTCCAAGTTTAACATTATTATCTGAAGATTATGGAATAGAAGATTTGTATCATATTGATGGGGATTTTGATTTAGAATTAGATGTTGATGAATTAACAGTAACTTCTAATGGGTTTTCCAGTTTTGTGTTATCAGGAGCAGCAGAAAGAGCAGTTTTTGGATTTTATGCAAGTAATACTAGATTAGATGCCAGCGAATTAATTGCACAAGAAGTACAGTTATTTCATAGAAGTTCAAATGTCATGATTGTAAACCCTCAACAGGCAATTCGTGGAAAAATAGTAAGTATTGGCGATGTAATTTCTGTACATCAACCTCCAATTGTTGAGGTAGAAGAATTATACGAAGGGCGTCTTATTTTTGAGTAGTCAATTCTGTAAACAACTTTTCTAAACTCGTATTCTTTTTATTAAGCTGAAGTATTTTTAAACCACTATCATTTGCATAATCAAATACTTTAGAACGCATATCCTCTTGTGTTGAAAATGTAATTTGATATACAAATCCACCAATATTTTCTACTGAAGTAACTTTTGGTATTTTTTGCAAAGCCTGTTCTTCAACTCTATAATCAAATTCAACTTCAATCAATTGTTCTTTTTCACTAGAGATTTCTTGAAGTTTTTTATCTAATACAATTTCACCTTTATTAATAATAATAACACGATCACAGATCGCTTCAACTTCTTGCATTATATGTGTTGAAAGTAATACCGTTTTATTTGAGGAGCTCGCAACAGATTTAATAAGTTCTCTAATTTCAATTAATTGATTAGGGTCTAATCCTGTAGTTGGTTCGTCTAAAATTAATACTTCTGGATTGTGTAATAAAGCATTTGCTAGCCCAACTCGTTGACGATATCCTTTCGAAAGTTGCTCAATTTTTTTATTCGCTTCAGGTAAAAGTCCTGTTTTTTCAATTACTTTTTCTATTTCTTCAGTTGCAATTTTATAAATATTTGCATTGAAAGTTAAATATTCTCTCACATACATATCTAAGTACAAAGGATTGTGTTCTGGTAAATATCCAACACTTTTTTGCACTTCTTTTTTCTCTTCTGAAATAGAATGCTCATTTACAGTAGCATCACCTTCAGAAGCTTGTAAATAGGTGGTTAAGATCTTCATCATAGTAGATTTACCTGCTCCATTTGGGCCTAGAAAACCAACGATTTCACCTTTGTTTATTGAAAAAGATATATTATTTAGGGCTTTTTGTTCGCCGTATAATTTGCTGATATTTGAAACTGTAATTGACATAAAAATATTTAAAAACAAAACTACATAAATAAAAAACGAAAAAAACAGGCTTATATTTAATATTTATCTATTTTAGCATTAACAAAACAAACAATGAACAACGCAGCTACATTTTTTAACTTTTGGTTTTTTTATTTTCGAATAGAAACGAGATCGTTATGTAGTTGATTTAACATATTAATTATTTTAAAAGTCTCGGTTTTATTTCCGGGACTTTTTTTTTACCTAAAATTTAAAATTATGAGTTTAAAAATTGCAATTCAAGGAATCGAAAGTTCTTTTCATGATATGGCGGTACAAAAATTATTTCCAAACGAAAATGTTCAGTTAGTTGAATGTACTTCATTCGAAAAAGTAACAGAATCAATATCAAATTTTGAAGCAGATTATGGAGTGTTAGCTATAGAAAATACAATAGCAGGTTCTATTTTGCCCAATTATAATTTAATAGATTCGTGTAATTTTGAAATTATAGATGAGGTGTTTCTTAACATCCAAATGTATATTATGGCATTAGCTTCAGAAACAATTCATGATATAAAAGAAATTTATTCACATCCTGTAGCCTTACTTCAGTGTAAAGATTATTTGAGAAAATTTCCGCCAGAATTCAAAATCATTGAAGGAAAGGATACAGCTTCAGAAGCAAAAAAAATAAAAAATAATAATTTGAAAGGAGTTGCAGCAATAGCAGGTAAACAAGTAGCTGAAAAGTATGGACTTAAGATTTTAGATAGTAAAATACAGAATCATAAAGACAATCAAACAAGATTTGTATTGATTGGTAAGCCAGAACAGGTGAATGCTAATTATGTTGACAAGGCAACTTTAAAATTTGACCTAGATCACAGAGTAGGTAGTTTGTCTAATATTTTGCAATTGTTTAGTAGGTTTGATATAAATTTGACAAAAATTCAATCGTTGCCAGTTATTGGTAAGCCATGGCAATATGCTTTTTTTATTGATGTTTTGTTTGAGGATTATAATAAATTTGAACAAGCATTAAATGAATTAAAATTAAGCGGAACAGATATAAAAACAGTTGGAGTTTACAAGCATAATAAAGAGAATGCACCAAGTCAACTAAACGCATTAGTGTTAAATGGAAAATAATAAGAACTTAAAAAAATGGCTAGGCAATATGAACTTGTCTCACCCATTAGTAATTGCTGGTCCTTGTAGTGCCGAAACAGAAGAACAAGTATTAAAAATTGCACATCAATTAAAAGAAACTGACACCACTGTGTTAAGAGCTGGACTTTGGAAACCCAGAACTCGCCCAGGAAATTTTGAAGGTGTTGGCTCAAAGGGATTAAAATGGTTGCAAAGAGCAAAAGAAGAAACAGGATTATTATTAGCAACAGAAGTTGCTAATGCAAAGCATGTAGAAGAAGCGCTTAATCACGATATTGATATTTTATGGATTGGAGCTCGCTCCACAGTTTCCCCTTTTATAGTTCAGGAAATTGCGGAAGCTTTAAATGGAACAGATAAGATTGTCTTGGTGAAAAATCCAGTAAATCCAGACTTGTCATTATGGTTAGGTGCTATCGAACGATTTTATACCGAAGGAGTTAAAAATTTAGGAGTAATTCATCGAGGGTTTTCAAGCTATGAAAAAACAAGATATCGTAACAATCCTGAATGGCAAATACCTATAGATTTACAAAATAGATTTCCAGATTTACCAATGATTTTAGATCCTTCACATATTGCTGGAAATAGAGAGCTAATATTTGATATTTGCCAAACAGCATTAGATTTAAATTACAATGGTTTTATTATTGAAACACACCATGATCCAGATAATGCTTGGAGTGATGCAAAACAACAAGTTACGCCAGATGTTTTAAAACAAATGACTATTGATTTAAGATTAAGAAAGGCAGTTGGTGATGATGCAGTTTATAAAAATAAGATTGCAAAATTAAGAACGAAAATAGAAGAGATTGATAATAAATTAATTAATACGTTTGGGAAACGTATGGAAATAGCAGATAAAATAGGGTATTTAAAAAAAGAGAATAATGTGGCAATTCTTCAAACTCAGCGTTGGAATGAAATATTAGATAGAATGATTATAGAAGGAGAAACAAATAAATTAAGTGAAGAATTTATACTAAAAATGTATCAAGCCATTCATCAAGAATCAATAAATCATCAAAAAAGAGTTATAAATGAAGAATAGTTTTGCACTTTTGTAGTATGAAACGAGCATTAATAAATTTTAAGAATACTTTTAAAGAAAGTTTTAAAATTTTTAATGAGAGAGCGTAGCGGTTGCACATGTTCTCAATTTTATAATTAAATTTAAAAAAAAATAATAGAATTTAAACGTGTGAAAGGTCTAGTTTATAAATCTACTGGAAGTTGGTATACCGTTAAAACGGAAACTAATGAATTTTATAATTGCCGATTAAAGGGAAAATTCAGGATTAAAGGTATAAAAAGCACCAATCCTGTTGCTGTTGGAGATCATGTAGATTTTGATGTTGAAACGATAGGAGATGATACAATTGGTATTATTACCAATATTGAAGAAAGAGAAAATTATATCATTCGAAAGTCTGTTAACCTTTCAAAGCAAACACATATCATTGCTTCAAATATTGATATCGCTTTTTTGTTAGTTACATTAAATAATCCTCCAACTTTTACAGCTTTTATTGATCGTTTTTTGGTTTCTGCCGAAGCTTATAGGATTAAAGCAGTTATTCTTTTTAATAAGATTGATACTTATTCTGAAGAAGAGCTAGATGAAATAAAGTATTTAGCTAGTATCTACAGAAATATAGGATATGAATGTGTTGGTATTTCAGCTAAAACTGAAAAAAATGTCGATAAGGTTAAATCGATGATGAAAGGAAAGGTGAGTGTGTTTTCAGGGCATAGTGGAGTTGGTAAATCAACATTAGTTAATGCTATAGAACCTCAATTAAACCTGAAAACAAAAGAGATTTCAGAACAGCATTTGCAAGGTCAGCATACAACGACTTTTGCAGAAATGTTTGATTTATCCTTTGGAGCTCAGATAATCGATACTCCAGGGATTAAAGGATTTGGAATGGTGGAGATTGAAAAAGAAGAACTAAGTGGTTATTTTCCAGAATTTTTTGAATTAAAAGAACATTGTAAGTTTAATAATTGCTTGCATATAGAAGAACCAAAATGTGCAGTGAAAGATGCATTAGAGGAAGGAAGCATTCCTTGGTCACGGTATAAAAGTTACCTTCAGATTTTGGAAGGAGAAGAAGAACATTATAGAAAAGATAATTTTAATAACGAATGAGAGTAGTTATTCAAAGAGTAAAAAAAGCTTCAGTAGAAGTTGAAAAAAAAATAGTTTCAGAAATTAACAATGGAATGCTAATTCTTCTAGGTATTGAAGCTGAAGATACACAAGAAGATATTAATTGGTTGACAAGAAAAACAGCAAATCTTAGAATTTTCAGTGATGAAAATGACGCAATGAATTTAAGTGTTATAGATACAAAAGGCGATATCATAGTTGTGAGCCAATTTACACTTCATGCTTCAACCAAAAAAGGAAATAGACCTTCATTTATTAAAGCTGCAAGACCTGATATTGCAGTTCCTTTATACGAATCATTTGTACTTCAATTAGAGAAAGAAATAGGAAAAAAAATTCAAACTGGAGTATTTGGAGCCATGATGGATATTTCTTTAATTAATGATGGACCAGTAACTATAAATATTGACTCTAAAAATAAAGAGTAATTGGTTTTATTTAATAAAAAAGCATTAATTTTGTACTTCCTCATTTAATATCAAATATGCGTTTAAAACTTATATTATCATTAATATTTCTAGGGACTTTTCACCAAATTTATTCTCAATCATCGTATCAGTTATCTAATGTTCCAAAAGAACTATTAGTTAATGCAAATAGTGTATTAATAGATGAAAAAGTTGAAATAGATGTAACTGTTCCTGGAAAACAAACTTTATATAATCATCGAGCACAATTAGTGTTAAATGAAAAAGGAAGATTTGATGCTTGGAGTTATGCTTTTTATAATGATGATACTAAGATTTCAAAAATTGAAGCATATATATACGATTCTTTTGGGAATGAAATTGAACATTTCAAAAAACGTGATTTTAAAGATATAAGCGCTGTAGATAGAATTTCTATTTATTCAGACAATAGAATAAAATATCTAGAATATACACCAACTATATATCCATATATTGTTGTTTTTAAATCTGTAATTGAAAATAATACTACTGCATTTATACC